>CASFUI010000296.1 GCA_949297565.1 uncultured Eubacteriales bacterium | reverse complement strand
CTATTAAAATATATTCGGTTTCAGGAAATAAAATTACACTGTTAATATCAGAAGACCCAATGGGAATATCATACATTGAAAAAAAATACCTTACCCCGCTCACAGTCACAATATGTGAGGTAATGAGAAGAGAGTATGAGGTTACTTTAATTTCGGCAAAGGAAAAAGAAGCTGCCGAGAGCAACAAAAAGAAAAAAGAAACAGTATCGGCTGCAAAGAGCAGCAGTCTGCAGAACTTGAATCCAAATTACACATTTGAGACTTTCGTAATCGGAAATAATAATAACCTTGCTCACGCCGCGTCATTGGCGGTGGCAGAGACTCCCGGAGAGGTATATAATCCTCTGTTTATATACGGAGGAGTGGGACTCGGAAAAACACACCTCATGCAGGCTATTGCACATTTTATCATTAATAATAATCCTAATCTTAAAGTGCTTTATGTAACCTCTGAGACGTTTACAAATGAGCTTATTGATTCTGTCAAAAACCAGAAAAACTCAGAATTCAGAGAAAAGTACAGAAACATAGATGTTCTTCTGATAGATGATATTCAGTTTATTATAGGTAAGGAATCAACTCAGGAGGAATTCTTCCATACTTTTAATGCGCTCTACCAGGACAGAAAGCAGATTGTCATTTCTTCTGACCGTCCTCCTAAGGAAATGGAAACCCTGAGTGAGCGACTTCGCACTAGATTTGAGATGGGACTTCCTGTGGACATTCAGATTCCTACATATGAAACAAAAATGGCAATTCTTAATAAGAAGGCGGAACTTGGAGGGTACAATATACCTTACGAAGTAAAAGATTACGTCGCGACACATATAAAGTCGAGCATAAGGGAACTTGAAGGAGCTCTGACCAAGCTCTCGGCATTTGCAAAGCTCTCGACAAATCCGATAACAGTTGAGTTTGCTGAGGAGGCGTTAAAAGATTTAATATCACCCGACTCAAGAAGAGATATAACGCCTGAGCTTATAATTGATATAGTTGCGGAACATTTTAATATCCGTCCAGAAGATATACTTTCACAGAAAAGAAGCGCGGATATTGTATATCCGAGACAGATTGCAATGTATCTGTGCCGTCAGATGACAACCAACACAGTCCAGTCGCTTGGAAAGGCCTTCGGCAACCGCGACCATACAACAGTAATACACGGCACGGAAAAAATTAATAAAATGGTTATCAGTGATGAAAATACAAAATCAACCATTGATATACTTATTAAAAAGATAAATCCTTCCTGACGCCCGCAGACGCATACATACATTTACAGGTTTCAAACAAATATAAACACTCGGAAGGTTTTACACATTATTCACTGAATAGTGTGTTAATATTTTGGTATTTTATGTGATTTTCAGTGGATAACAGTTTAATACTCAGGCATTAACTCAAAACCGAAAAAGTTATCCATAACGGTTTCACATCAAAATCTAATGAATTAAACATAGTTTTACTACAGCTTTTTTTCAGTAAAAATAAGGGCTTAAACCACTTATTAACTTTTAAACAGCCCCTACTACTACTACTGCTGATTATTATTTATATATACATGTAATTTTCAACGCTTATTTATCATGAAAGGAGTTTTACACATTATGAAATTAGTCTTTACAAAAAGCAGCTTGAACAAAGCCGTAAGTATTGTTATGAAAGCAGTTCCTACAAGAACGACGATGTCTATACTCGAATGCATTCTTATTGATGCTTCTACAAACGAAATAAAATTTACAGCGAATGATATGGAACTCGGTATAGAGACAACAGTAGAAGGCGAAATTATCGAGAAAGGTAAAGTTGCAATAGATGCAAAGATTTTTTCTGAGATTGTAAGAAAACTTCCTGACAATGATATTACTATTGAGACGGATTCAAACTATACTTCTACTATTACCTGTGAGAAGAGTAAGTTTAACATCGCAGGCAAATCAGGAGATGATTTTTCTTATCTTCCTGTTATTATCAAAGAAAAGACTATCAGCCTTTCACAGTTTACTTTAAAAGAGACTATCAACCAGACTATCTTCTGTACTTCGCCTAATGACAATAACAAAATGATGACAGGTGAGCTTTTTGAGGTTAAGGATAATGTATTAAAGGTTGTAGGTCTTGACGGACACAGAATTGCTATCAGAAATGTAGCGCTCTCGGGAAATGCAGATGATGTAAAGGTCGTTGTTCCGGGAAAGACACTTAGTGAAATAAGCAAAATTCTCTCATCTGATGCAGAATCAATGGTAAATATCTATTTTACAAATAATCATATTCTTTTTGAATTTGATAATACAATGGTTGTATCACGTTTGATTGAAGGGGAATACTTTAAGATAAACCAGATGCTTTCAAGTGATTATGAGACAAAGGTTTTAATTAACAAAAAAGAGTTTCTTGATTCTATCGACAGAGCAAACCTTTTAATCAGAGAGGGTGATAAAAAACCTATAATTATCAATATTACCGATGGTGCTTTGGAGGTTAAGGTTCAGTCAGCGATAGGCTCGCTCAATGAGGATATTGACATAAATAAAGAGGGTAAAGATATTATGATTGGATTTAATCCTAAGTTTCTTATAGATGCCCTTCGTGTAATAGATGACGAGACCGTTGATATTTATCTTGTAAATCCAAAAGCTCCTTGCTTTATACGAGACAAGGAAGAGAATTATATTTATCTCATACTTCCTGTCAATTTTTCTGCAGTTTAAAAATCATTTTACTTCGGGTTAAAATAAATAATTGGAGATTCGTATATGCAGATTATAAAGTTAAGAGAAGATTATATTAAGCTTGGTCAGGCGTTAAAGGCAGCCGGTCTTGTCGAGTCAGGCGTGGAGGCAAAAATTGTCATTCAGGAGGGGCTGGTTAAGGTAAACGGCGCCGTGGAGACACAGCGAGGAAAAAAGCTTGTCGGCGGAGAGATCATCTCCTACAACGGAGAGGAGATAAAAATAGAATTATAAGAGCAAAGTGGTGTCAAAGTGGTAATTGAGTCTCTTGATTTAAAAAATTACAGAAATTATGAATATCTTAATATGATTTTTGACAACAAAATAAATATTATCTACGGTGATAATGCGCAGGGGAAAACTAATATTTTGGAGTCAATATATGTATGTGCGACCTCAAAATCCCATCGCGGCAATAAAGATAAAGAAATCATCAGATTTGATAATGAAGAGGCACATATAAAGCTTCATGTAAAAAAACATGAGATGAATTACCGGATAGACATGCATTTAAAAAAAAATAAGCCAAAGGGAATTGCTGTCAACGGAATTCCTATAAAAAAAGCCTTTGAGATTTTTGTAATTCTAAATATTGTTTTTTTTTCACCGGAAGATTTGAATATTATAAAAAACGGTCCATCCGAGAGAAGAAGATTTATAGATATGGAGCTGAGTCAGCTTGATAAAATTTATTTAAGCTGTCTTGTAAATTACAATAAGGTTGTAAACCAGAGAAATAAATTGCTTAAAGATTTTGCATTGTCAGGAAGACAGGATATTCTTCAGTCTTTAGATGTGTGGGACATTCAGCTTGTCAGATACGGGACGGAGGTTATAAAGGGAAGAATAGAATTTATAAATCAGATTAACCGTCTTGTTGAGAAAATTCATAATAAACTTTCAGGCAGCAAAGAAAAGCTTGAAATCATCTATGAGCCCTGTGTTGATATAAAAAATTTTACATATGAGACTGCAAGAGTAAGGGACAGAGATATAAAGCTTAAGTGCACAAATATAGGACCTCATAAAGATGATATGATTTTTATGATAAACGGAAAGGACGTAAGAAAGTTCGGCTCGCAGGGACAGCAGAGAACTGCGGCTTTGTCTTTAAAGCTCGCGGAGATAGAGCTTGTAAAACAGATTATTCATGATACTCCTGTTTTGCTGTTAGATGATGTATTGTCCGAACTTGACAGCAGCAGACAGAATTTTCTTTTGGACAGCATAGGAGATATTCAGACGATTGTAACATGTACAGGATTGGATGAATTTATCAACAGCAGATTTTCAATAAATAAAATATTTAAAGTTGTTGAAGGAAAGATAGAGACAGAAGATTCTGTACAAAATCATAATTAAAATTTTAGGGAGGAATGAAAAGTGTCAGAGCAGCAGTATGGCGGTGACCAGATACAGGTTCTTGAGGGGCTGGAAGCAGTAAGAAAGAGACCGGGTATGTATATAGGCTCTACTTCATCCAGGGGACTTCATCATCTTGTATATGAAATCGTTGACAATGCAGTAGATGAGGCATTGGCAGGATTTTGCGATACAATTCAGGTAATTATCAATAAAGATAACTCAATAACTGTTACAGATAACGGAAGAGGTGTCCCTGTTGATTTAAACCACAAGACAGGCAAACCTGCTATAGAAGTAGTATATACAATCCTTCATGCCGGAGGAAAATTCGGAGGCGGAGGATATAAGGTATCAGGAGGTCTTCACGGCGTAGGCGCATCGGTAGTAAATGCTCTTTCTGAGTGGATGGAAGTTTTTGTAAAGAGAGACGGTCATGTATACAATCAGAGATATGAGCGCGGAAAGGTATGTTATCCGCTCAGAATTGTAGGAGACTGCGAAACGAATGACACTGGAACAAAGGTAACATTTCTTCCGGATAAAGAAATTTTTCAGGAGACGCAGGTTTTTGAATTTGACGTCTTAAAGCATCGTTTAAGAGAAATGGCATTTCTGACAAAGGGAATTAAAATCATTTTAAAGGATGAGCGTGAGGGAATTGAGCAGGAAAGAACATTTCATTATGAGGGCGGAATAAAAGAATTTGTGGCATACCTGAATAACAGCAAGATGCCTTTGTATGACAGTATTATTTACTGCGAGGGTGTAAAGGACGGCGTTCAGGTAGAGGTAGCCTTCCAGCATAACGATGGATATAATGAGGTTGTGGATTCCTTTGTAAATAATATTAAAACGCCTGAGGGAGGCACACATCTGACAGGTTTCAGAAATGCACTCACAAAAACCTTTAATGACTATGCTAGAAGCAATAAAATCATAAAAGAAAACGAACCTGCTCTGTCAGGTGATGATATTCGTGAGGGTCTTACAGCTATTGTGAGCATAAAAATTGAGGACCCTCAGTTTGAGGGACAAACTAAGCAGAAGCTCGGCAATACAGTTGCCAGAGGTGCGGTTGACAGTATTGTAAGCGAACAGCTTACATACTTCCTTGAACAGAATCCTTCTGTCGCAAAATCTATCTGCGAGAAGTCTATTCTTGCTCAGAGAGCAAGAGAGGCGGCGAGAAAAGCAAGAGATTTGACGAGAAGAAAGACTGCTCTTGAGAATACTTCTCTTCCGGGTAAGCTTGCCGACTGTTCTGACAAGGACCCTAAAAACTGTGAAATTTTTATAGTAGAGGGAGATTCGGCAGGCGGCTCGGCAAAAACTGCCAGAAGCCGCGCAACGCAGGCTATTCTTCCTCTGAGAGGCAAGATTTTAAATGTTGAGAAGGCAAGACTTGACAGAATTCTTGGAAATGAAGAAATAAAAGCTATGATTACCGCGTTTGGCACCGGTATTCATGAGGATTTTGATATTAGTAAACTGAGGTATCACAAAATTATTATTATGACCGATGCCGATGTTGACGGAGCACATATTGCCACGCTTCTGCTCACATTTTTTTACAGATTTATGCCGGAGCTGATAAAGCAGGGACATGTTTATCTTGCAATGCCTCCTCTCTATAAGATTGAGAAAAATAAAAAAGTTTGGTATGCGTACAGTGATGAAGAGCTGAATAAAATAATGCTTGAAATCGGACGCGACCAGAACAATAAAGTCCAGCGCTATAAGGGACTTGGAGAGATGGATGCCGACCAGCTTTGGGATACCACTATGGACCCTGAGAAGAGAATTTTAAAGCGCGTAAACATGGATGAGGATTTGGAATCTGAAGTTGACGTTACATTCTCCACATTAATGGGGGATAAGGTTGAGCCGAGAAGAGAATTTATTGAGGCAAACGCAAAATATGTCAAGAATCTTGACATTTAAGTAAATAACAGTGGAGGTTAATAATGGATGAACATATCTTTGACCAGATTCATGATGTAGATATGCAGAAAACCATGGAAAGCTATTATATAGACTATGCCATGAGTGTTATTGCATCGAGAGCGCTTCCTGATGTGAGAGATGGTTTGAAACCTGTTCAGAGAAGAATTTTATATTCGATGATAGAGCTGAATAACGGACCTGACAAGCCGCACAGAAAGTGTGCGCGTATTGTCGGCGACACAATGGGTAAATATCATCCTCACGGAGACTCATCTATCTATGAAGCACTGGTGAAGCTGGCGCAGGATTTCAACACGCGCTATCCGCTTGTGGATGGCCATGGCAATTTCGGTTCTGTTGACGGCGACGGCGCAGCGGCTATGAGATATACAGAGGCGAGACTCAGCAGAATTTCTATGGAGATGATTGCTGATATAAATAAAAATACAGTCGATTTCGTACCTAACTTTGACGAGACGGAAAAAGAGCCGGTAGTTTTACCGTCAAGATACCCTAATCTTCTGGTAAACGGAACTTCAGGCATTGCCGTAGGTATGGCGACAAACATTCCTCCGCATAATCTCAGGGAGGTAATAGGAGCAGTTGTAAAAATTATCGACAACAAAATAGATAATGACAGGGATACAACAATAGAGGAAATACTTGAGATTATAAAGGGTCCAGATTTTCCGACAGGAGGTACTATTATCGGAAAAATGGGCATAGAGGAGGCTTACAGAACCGGGCGCGCTAAAATTAAAGTGCGTGCCGTGACAGATATTGAGCCTATGCAGAACGGCAAAAACAGAATTGTAGTTACCGAGCTTCCGTATATGGTCAATAAGGCGAGGCTGATAGAGAAAATGGCTGAGCTTGCAAGAGATAAGAAAATTGACGGAATTACTGATTTGAGAGATGAGTCAGACCGTCAGGGAATGCGCATCTGTATAGAGCTGAGAAGAGACGTTAATCCTAATATTGTATTAAATCAGCTCTACAAGCACACTCAGCTTCAGGATACATTCGGAGTAATTATGCTCTCCCTTGTAAATAATGAGCCGAAAATTTTAAATATCCTTGATATGTTAAAATATTACCTTCTGCATCAGGAGGACGTTGTCACAAGGAGAACTCAGTATGATTTGAATAAGGCTGAGGAGCGAGCGCATATATTAGAGGGCTTGATGATTGCTCTTGATAATATTGACAGAGTTATAACAATCATCAGAGGCTCTAAAAATGTTCAGATAGCAAAAGAAAGTCTCATGTCGGAATTTGAACTTACCGATGCGCAGGCTCAGGCTATTGTAGATATGCGTCTCAGGGCTCTTACAGGTCTGGAAAGAGAAAAGCTCGAAGCAGAGCTGAATGAGCTTCTTGCAAAAATTGCCGAGTACAAAGAAATACTCTCGGATAAGAAAAAACTTCTCGGGGTAATCAAGCAGGAGATCTCTCTTATCGCTGATAAATACGGTGATGAAAGAAGGACATCTATAGGTTATGATGAATATGATTTGTCAATGGAGGATTTAATTCCTGATGAGCCTGTTGTGATTGCAAGGACAACTCTCGGCTATATTAAGAGAATGACGCCTGATAATTTCAAGAGTCAGAACAGAGGCGGAAAGGGAATAAAGGGTATGCAGACGATAGAAGAGGACTATATAAAGGACCTTTTCATGACGACGTCTCACCATTTTCTTACATTCTTTACAAATACGGGAAGAGCTTATAAATTAAAGGCATATGAGATTCCTGAGGCAGGAAGAACTTCGAGAGGAACGGCAATTATCAATCTCTTGCAGCTTCAGCCGGGCGAGAAAATCACAGCCGTCATACCTATAGACGCAAAGAAGATTGAAGATAAAGACAATATGTTTATGGCAACTAAGAAGGGAATTGTCAAAAAAACACCTATAAGAGAGTTCGCAAATATACGAAAGACAGGTATTCAGGCAATAAATATGCGCGATGATGACGAGCTTATTGAGGTTAAGCTAACAGACAGTCAATGCGATGTTATTCTTGTCACAAAACTTGGACAGTGTATACGTTTTAAGGAGACGGATGTCAGACCGACAGGAAGAAGCGCTATGGGTGTAATCGGAATGAATCTTCTTGACGAGGATGAGGTTGTAGGAATGCAGCTTGACAAACAGGGAGATTCCTTGCTTATAGTATCTGAAAACGGTCTGGGAAAACGAACTGATATTGATGAGTTTGCAGTACAGCACCGGGGCGGCAAAGGCGTAAAGTGTTATAAGATTAATGAAAAAACCGGAAATGTCGTAGGAGTTAAGGCTGTCGATGACACGAGAGAGGTTATGCTAATCACTACAGATGGAATTATTATTCAGCTTAAATGTTCTGATATTTCTATTCTAGGAAGAATAACCTCAGGCGTAAAGCTTATAAATCTTGATGATGGAGTTACGGTTGCAACAATAGCAAAAGTCCGCAGAAAACCAGTCGATGAAAATGACAAAGAAGCAGATGGTTTTGATGATTCTGCCGAAACAGAAACACAGAGTTCTGAAGTTTCAGAGTTGTCGCAGGAAATTGAAAGCACTGAGAAAAAAAGCGAGCTTGACGCATCAATAGAAGAACTGCTTAACAGAGCTGAGGAAGATAAGGAAAAATAGATTTATAATTTAGTATTATAGCGTAAAAAAAATCCGGATGTTGGGAAATAAAATATCTCAACATCCGGATTTTTATATTAAGTAAATTATTTATATAGCATATTCTATAATTTTATACCAGTTTTTACAAAGAAACCGCTATTTTTTACAATCATTAATTTATGAAAAAAAATTAATATATAATAAAATTATCAGAAAGTTTTATAAAAGTTAGAGGGTGGATAAATATATGAGAAAAAGGTTATATATTTTATTATTTACAGTTATATTAATTGCTTTTACAGGATGTGCAGGAAAAAATAACACCGGCAGTGATGAGGAAAATATTACGCAAGAACTCGGTGAAATAAAAATTGAAGAAAGTCAAGATAAAGAAAATTATACTGATGATTATGACTATATGTTTGGTTTTGGAATTGAAGAATTTAAAAGTGAGGACCAGGAATTAAGCTATGACGGAAACCCTGTTAAAGTACACTGCTATATTGATAACCAGGGAAAAGATTTCAGTATTGGAATATATTTGTTTATAGATGGCCAGATGCATCAGTACAGAGAGGAGGATACAGGAATAGAAGGTTATAGTCATGTTTTCAATGTAGTGGAAAATACCAGAGAGGTGTATGAAATAAGTTTTGTTCCCGATAAAGGAAAAAAAGGAGATAAACTGACTTTAAGGTTTTTATATGTGCTTAATCCTGAGACAAAGCCGAACAAGGCTGTTTATACTTATGGGCATGATACAAATATGAACCAGATTTTACCAATAAAGCTTAATATGTTGACGGATTCTGAAAGTCAGAGTGATAATACATATCAATATGTTAATTCAGTTGAAATGTCGCAGGAGGAGTATGACGCAAGGGTATATGATTCCAGAGGAAATTACAGAAATACGCTTAAAAACATAGATTTTGTATTAAAAAATGAAGAAGGGGAAGAAATAAAAAATTATATAGAAAGTAATCAGGACAAAGTAAAATTTATTATTGAAGGCTGTGGGGGAGGCAATGAAGAATATAACTTAACAGCATTCATCAATGGAGTAAATGTAGATTATAAAGATTTTAACGCGATATTTGAAATAAAAGATGGAAAATATATTACAAAAAAAAAATTTATAATTGATTTATCACAGTTAGATAAAGAAAAATATAATCTTGGGGAGTATAACAGTTTATTTATATTAGCAGTGCCAAAGTCAGAAAAAATAACAAGTTTAAGTTGCAGAATAAGAGTTATTACACTTGTTACAGGAAATTAGCTTTCTAAATAGAAAACTATTTAATATAAAATTTAAGAAAGAGGGGTACAAATTATGTTAAAAAAATGTTTTAAGTCGGCTTTTATATGCATGCTCGCATCGATAGTATTTATATCTTTTCCGGTAAAAATTTCTGCTTCTCAAAAAGTTGAAGCATCAAAAAATATTTCATATTTTGGTAAATTAACCGGAACATTAGAAAAGGGATATGCTATCGACAGATACCAGATGGAGTTTTCAGTAAATGTTGAGAATGCTTTAAGCAATGGGTATATACGTGCGAATGTTGAAACGTACGATTATCGTTCTGGTAATTATTTAGGAGATGAGAAAACTGATACTGTGTGGGGAGAGAATATGACATATTGGTATTATGAATTTTTTAATATAGGTGATACCTCTTCATATAGTAATAAATATTTAATGTATGGCTGCCATGAGGCGATATACACATATGGAGAAGCAGTATATACATCAAATACATATTGTTACGCAGAGGAATAATATTTAATAATAAAAATCTATTTAGAGGGTGATAACAGTAGACGTGCTGCGTCTACTGTTTGTAATATATATTCAAGAGGATTGTCATATGAAAAAAGTAATTTATTTTTTTATTTTCTGCATCTTTATGTTTTATGGGTGTGCCTCAAAAAATCATACGGATTCTGATAAAACTGAAATTAATACCGAAACAGAAAGCAACACACAGAAATTGACATATAGTGGTGAATTTACTGAGGGTTTTGAAAGTGTGGGTGATAATATATACGACATATCAGAATTATTTGATGTGAATACTGAAAAAATGGTCGGATATAAAATTTTTCTTGATAAGGGCATGTTTGTTCTTCCAACAATGGAGGGGTATGAAATATATCCGATTAATTATAACGAAAAAAAAATAGAAAAAGAAAAAATGGTTTTTATTCCGTCAATTATAAAGACAGGAGATTTTTTATGGATGTGTGACAGGGGACTTGCACATGATGAAGAGGTTTCATCAAGCGGATATTATGATAAAACCTACAATAGGTATATATATGAATTACAGGAAGACGGAACTATTAAAACAAGCATGATAGGAAGTTACAGTGTAAAGGAAGACAAGCAAATATTAGATAACTTCTGTTACAGCAGTGATTATGTTTTCTATGCTTTAACAGAAGATGAAGAGTGTCTTCTTTACAGATATAATATAAGAACACAGCAGGAAGAATTAATTGCAGATTTGACCTCATATAGTATATCTTCAATATATAGAGTGGAGCAGGGAGAAGAAGGATACGTATTTTGTGGTAACGGATATAAAGATAATTTTCAGAATGAACAAACCAGTGGAATCTATTGTTTAATTGACAATAGCGGAAAAGTGAAAAATATTGTCTATGATTATGACAGTGAGAGAAGCTCATACAACGGTGGACTTTTTTTGAGTAAAAAGGATGATTCTAATTATAATTATAGGATAACAGAAATGTTATTATTAGATGCAGAAAAGTTAGAAACAAAGGTTATTGATCTCGGAGATTATCAGTGGATTAGCGGATACACAAAAATAATATCCGAGAACGGAAAATATATATTTTTTTCAGATATAACAGACAATTTGATGGTTTTTGTTGTATATGATACGGAAAAAGATGAAATAGTTTATAAAAAAGAAACAGAAATACAAGAAAAAATAACGGTGATTTCACAATCAATATCTGAAAAATACAATGGTTTCACAATTTCATTTATGGAAGATGAAAAAATTAAAACGTATTTTTATAAATTTTAACCCAGAGGTGAAGTCGTTTTGACAGAATTAAAATTAGAAAATATAGATTTTTCATATGGTAAAAATAAAATATTAAATGATATAAATTTATCATTGTCAACAGGAGTTACAGCTCTTCTTGGTCCTAACGGAGCAGGAAAAACAACTTTAATTAATATAATAACGGCGCTGTACAGACCTGATAAAGGAACAGTATATTATAATGAAAAGGATATAAAAAAGCTGAGAGACAGATATTATGATTATATCGGCTACCTTCCTCAAATGCCTCAGTTCTATAAAAATTTTACGGCATATAATTTTCTGGAATATATAGGAATATTAAAGGCTGTAAAAAAGAGTGAGTTAAAGGAAAGAATTGAAAGATTGCTAAAACTTGTAAATCTTAGCGAAGAAAAAAATAAAAAAATAGGAGCATTTTCAGGTGGAATGAGGCAGAGACTTGGAATTGCACAGGCATTGCTTAATAATCCGGAAGTATTAATATTAGATGAGCCGACAGCAGGGCTTGACCCTAATGAAAGAATAAGATTTCGCAATATAATTTCACAGATTGGCGCAGATAAAATTGTAATTCTGGCTACACATATTGTTTCAGATGTAGAATGTATTGCATCAAGAGCAATATTCTTAAAAAATAAAGAGGCAATAATGGTTAATAACATTTCAGAGTTATCCGGAAGAATGAGCGCGCATGTGTGGAGAGTTGTTGCTCAAAATGAAAATGAAATTAATTATTATACACAGAAATATCTTGTATCTAATATCCGTCAGAATTCTGAAAAAAACGGATATGAGCTTAAAATAATTTCAGATATTATTCCGTCAGAAAATGCAGTGCATGAACAGCCGGGATTAGAAGATGCATTTTTATATTTTTATGGAAAAAAGATTGAAGAGGCGAAAAATGCGTTTTGAAATAAATAAACTTATAAATAAGAAGATTGTTATTTTTATTATTTTGCTTTCTGTTCTGATTAATGGAATTTACAGTTCAAATATAGTAAAAAAAAATAATTCGCTTGAGGCAATACATTATAAAACAGGGACAGACAGAATATATGATAAGGTAAGTGGAAAAATAACATCAGAAAAAATCAGTTATATTTATAATGAGTATATAAGGCTTGAAAAAATTATATCTGAAGAAACTTTTTCAAAAGAATTTGATGAGAATACATATACAGGTTTTATTTTTTCAGACAGAAACTTTTTTAAAGAGTTATATAATAATGTTCAATATTGTATAAACTACTCATCACAGTGTGAGACAATTT
>CASFUI010000295.1 GCA_949297565.1 uncultured Eubacteriales bacterium | reverse complement strand
CATACCGCATCGTCGGGATTGGCACACACACCCTCGACAATACGCGCTCCAAGCCCCTCATATAAATTCTCGAAGCATACTCCCACCTTGCACTGTTTTAAAAGCGGCACCCGCATTTTAAAATATTCAATATTTTCCCGGCGCTCCCTGTCTCTTCCATATATGTACTGCATCTTAAAAGGGTGTATTACCACCCACGGCACTCCCAGAAACTCGGCAACCAATATGCTTTTTGGAATGACCGTCCCCTGCATATACTCATTCTGCGCCCCTCTTCCGTCAACCTTTACGGGATAAGGCGCGTGGCATTGCGAAGGTTTTATACCAAGCTTTTCCATAGCCTGTCTGTACTGATTAAAATAGATAAACAGCTCCTCCACTGAAGCGTCAAAAAACTTATTCACGTTTCCGGCATATAAATCCGAATTTTTTAAAAATGTATCTATATTAATATCTACCCTGTCAAAACCGGCTTTTTTTATCATTTCAAAACCTTTTTCAACTGTCATCTCAGGCAGAATTCCTTTTGTCTGTACACCGATATCAAGCATAATTCTCCTCATTTCCGCGACATTTTTATAAATAATAGTGGTCCCAGTAGCATCTGTACTCCACACCCATTTTGTCGAGCTGAAGCCCTATGGCGTCATAATACTGATTACAAATCCACACATTTCTCTTCTCAGAAGGAATTTCCAGTATTTCATCGGGTGATTTTACAGGAAGCCCCATGCGCTCCTGCCCCCATATCTTTGAATTATTGTCGACCAGGAACGCCGGTCTGTATTTTAATCCCCACGCCTCCATATAGTTCTGAGCCATTTTGCCTGCGCCGAATAAAATAATCTGCCTGCCTGGCTGAGCAAGATATTCCTCTGTCCTGAAACAACTGTCCTCCCACTCGTCTATGACGGCTCTCATAAGTCCAAACATTACTCCGTGAAGCTGCTTCGGCGTCCTGCTTAAATTTCCCTTTGTGTCAAACACAAACCTTCCCTTAAAATTCAGCCTGAACAAACTTCCTATTATATGATACCAGTCAGTGGAAAGCGCGCCTCTTCCCGTTGTAAATGTATACGGCATCTGGTGCTGGTCACTGAGACCGTCATTATCATTTATATGCATAAGCTTCAGCCTTCCGCCGCACTCATCCACCAAATCCCTTACATTTATTCCAAGCAGGTTGGCGTGTCCTACGCTTATACAGATGCCAAAGAGTCTGCGGCCGCACAGCGCGTCAAGTCTCTCAGCTAAAGCCGTGAGCAGTGCGCCTTCGGAATAATCATTGTGATAAAATCTGTTGTCAACCGATGAAAAACCATTTTCAATATAAATATAAATACCGGCTTTATTTATCGCCGCCGCACATTCATCTGTAAGCTGTTCAAGCACAGACGCGCTTTTAACGCATTCAGTCTCTATTACAATATACTCTGCCCCTGACTTGACAGCATATTCAAGCGCTGTCATAAGCACAGACGATGCATTCTCTCTCAATATTTCTTTTCCATCCGCAAAATCCGTCATAGCCTTTAAAGACACACATATTCCCGAAATCGAAAAGCCTTCATCCAAAATCCCTGACGCGTTTTCTATATCCTCAAAGCGCACCTCTATATCATTAAAGCCGTGAACTCCCGCCTCTTTAACCGATATTCCGTTTACATACTGAATTCCCGCTTTCACAATCTTCTCCTTTTTTACGTTTTTCCATAAACATCTCCACAAACTCTGACATAAGCACCGATTCACCCGCTGTAAGCTTGTAATCCTTCTTGTCTGTGCCGTTAATTTTAGAGACAAAATCACTTATCTCATATCTGAGACCATCGCCCTGAAATCTCGGCTCAAAATGCTCTATCTTTGAAGGATCTTCATACCTTACATCAAACTGGCGCATGAGCCACCACGGTGATTGCGCGATTATGTAGCCCTTTGTTCCGGAAACAACGAGCTGTCCTTCCGTTTTAACTCCAACTCCCGTCTTTACTGTGGCAAATCCATTGGGGTATCTTATATTTACTTTTGTATACAAATCCACGCCGTTGTCATCATAGATACTGTCGAAGCTGACAGAGCCGTAATCCTTTCCCATAAGCTTGATTACAGGAAGCAGAACACTCGGTCCAAACTCTAAAAACGCTCCGCCATACAGCCCGTCCTGACGCTCTCTTGAATTGGGATCGGCAAGTCTTGTAAATGACGCTTCAACATCCACAATATCTCCGATTTTCCCGCTTTTGGCAACATTTATAAGCTGCTGAAATCCGGGACAGTAAGCCGCCTTAACAGCTTCCATGAGAACGACATTCTTCTCCTTAGCCTTACTGTACAGTTCCTCGCTTTCACGCTTCGTAAACGACAGCGGCTTTTCAGACAGCACATGCTTGCCCGCCTCTATTGCAAGGTTTGCATAATCATAGTGTGTCTCATTTGGAGAGGCAATATAGACTGCGTCAACACACTCAAGGAAATCATTGTAGCTTTCTGTATAGCACTTTATCTTCTCCCGCTTTTCAAATCTTCTGGCGCTGTCAATAACCGGATTGTACGCACATTCTATTGTAAGACCGCTCACATACTTTGACTCCGACACAAAACGAGGCGCAATTCTCCCCGTTCCTACAATGCCAATTCTGACTATCTTAAACTGATTCTTTCTTAAAAAGGTTGACGATATGTTAGGTGTTCTATCCAGATAAACCACCTTACAGAAAGAATTGAGATAATCAAATGTCCCAACCCAGTCAGAGCCGACTGTAAAAATATCCGCTCCGTATTTTTGTATATCTTCTATTTTCTGTCCCTCATGGTCCTCGACAATAATCATATCCGCAAACCCTGTCTTTTTGACATTTTCAATTCTTTCAATAATAGGGTCTACAACATTGACCTTTCCTCTGGCCTCATCGAAATGTTCCGTGGTTACTCCCACAATCAGATAATCCCCAAGCTCCTTAGCCCTCTTTAAAAGATTGTAGTGTCCCTGATGAAACAAGTCAAATGTGCCGTATGTAATAACTTTTTTCATATCTTTATCCCCATCTGGCTGTAAAGCACTCTCTTCTGTTTCATATAAAAAGGATACTCATGATTCGTTGCGCCGATGCGCGGAACTCTATAATTGTCTCCGTATTTCTGTCTCAGTATAGCGTCATATCCGACAGGCACCGGAATTGTAGTATATTCAAACGGCATATCTATACTCTCGCTGTAGTATTCCTTAGGATAAACATCGGCAGGTCTAGGTCCCGCATGGTCCGCCATAAGCGCTAAATGTGTCGACTCTTCCTCTGTATACATCATACTGAGTCTCTCTCCCAGCTTTAAAAGCTGTACTGACAAAGGTAAATCCTCGGTAAATTTTACGCCAAACATTTTTTCTATATCGCCGGCAGCCTTCCTGACTGATTCCTCGTCATGTTGTTCATCCTCAAGCGTTTTTCCAAACACTTCAACTATCTGAATTAACTGGCAGTGATACTCATCCTCCTCCTTAGTCGGAGCAACATAATCAAGCGGAAATATATCCAAACCCACAACCCATGGGCAGCCATGAAACTTTTTTAAATGCTCCTCGTCAAACCTTATTCTCTTTCCGTTGACTATTCTTGTAAGCATACTGTTCCAGCCCGGTTCAGTATGAATATTTACTACATTGTAGCCCTTCATCTCCTCCGGAGCAATCATGCAAAATTTCGTATAGTCAGGACGTTTCATTGTTATGTCCATATCGTCATCCCACGGTATAAAACCTTTATGTCTGACAGCCCCCAGAAGTGTTCCCCAATCGGCAAAATATTGAATATTATGCTTTTTGCATACACGGTCAACTTCGTGCAAAACCTCCAGCTGAGCCGCCCATGCTTTTTTCATCATGCTTTCGACATAAAAGCTGCTGCGTATTTCTCCCTCCAAAAAACCTTCAGGTACATTCATACGGTATCTTCTCCTCTTACGCCTCGTAATTTATAACTATTTCAAATCTATTTTCACATAAATATGTTAATATTTCAAATACAATTTTAGTACTCTGTATATGCATATCATCATTAAATCAAGCGGCTGCTTAGGCAGCCAAGATGCCTATATTATGACAAGAAAAAAGCTGGCTTTAACAGCCAGCTTTTAAAAACATTATAATTATATTTACTGGATAAGTGAAAGTACACCCTGTGTCTGCTGATTAGCCTGAGCAAGCATTGACTGTCCTGCCTGTGACAGAATGTTGTTCTTGCTGTACTCAACCATCTCGTCAGCCATATCTGT
>CASFUI010000294.1 GCA_949297565.1 uncultured Eubacteriales bacterium | reverse complement strand
CAAGCATTGAGGCTGCGAGAGCAGGAGAAGCCGGAAAAGGCTTTTCGGTTGTAGCCTCAGAAATTTCCAAAATGGCGGACGGAACTCAGGATGCAACTGTAAAGATAACAGAGCTAATATCAAATGTTTCAGGTGCTATCCGTGATGTTGTGGAGGTCACGGGAAGTATGATTGAGATGATTGAAGGGCAGAACAAGGCTACGGAGCAGACTGCTGAGAGCTTTGTGACTATTGAGCAGAATACGGAGAGCATTTTCACAAATTCAAGCAGTCTTGCGGGGATTGTATCAGAGCTTGCTCAGGATAACAAAAAAATTGTTGACAGCGTATCTACGATTTCTGCAATTTCTGAGGAAGTTGCGGCTCACGCAAGTGATACGTTCTCCGCGAGTGAGCAGAACAGTTCAACGGTCAGCGAGATTGTGGAAATTTCAGGGGAGCTGAGAGCGCTTGCACAGAAGTTAGAACAGTAAATTACATGGCATGGAGGATAAAACATGGCGGTTATAAAACCATTTGAGTGTGTAAGACCGGAGGCGTCTGTTGCCGGCAGGGTTGCGGCATTGCCGTATGATGTGTATAACAGACAGGAGGCAGTTGCAGAGGTTGAGAGAGAGCCTTTGTCATTTCTTAAAATAGACAGGGCTGAGACGCAGTTTGATGCTTCCGTAGATACATATGCTCCTGAGGTATATGCGAAGGCTAAAGAACTTTTTGAGAGCGCGGTTTCTGACGGTACGTTTATCACAGATACCGACAGGGCATATTACATCTATGCTCTTACTATGGACAAAAGAACGCAGACTGGCATTGTAGCTTGTGCTTCGATAGACGATTATCTGAACAACGTTATCAAAAAACATGAAAATACAAGAGCCGACAAAGAGATTGACAGAATTACGCATGTCGATACGCTCAGTGCTCAGACAGGTCCGATTTTTCTTGCATACAGGGCAAATGCCGTGATTAATGAGGCGGTTGAAAAGACTAAGAAAAATAAATGTCTCTACGATTTTGTCTCGCCTGACGGAATACGCCATCAGGTTTGGAAAATGGATGATGCAGAGCTTATTTCCAGTGTAATGGAGGCGTTTGAAAAAACAGATGCCGTGTATATTGCGGACGGACATCACCGCGCGGCGTCGGCAGTCAAGGTAGGACTTAAGAGAAGACAGGAAAATTCGGGCTATACCGGAAATGAGGAGTTTAATTATTTCCTGTCGGTATTATTTCCTGACGATGAGCTTATGATTCTTCCGTATAACAGGGTTGTAAGAGATCTGAACGGGCTGACATCAGAGGAGTTTATGGAGAAAGTCAAAGAGAATTTCGATGTTGAGGAGAGCGGTATACCTGTAGCTCCCGAAAGTAAGGGTGAGTTCGGAATGTATCTTGACGGTAAATGGTACAGGCTTGAAGCGCATAGCTGCATTAAATCAGATGACCCGGTAGACGGGCTTGATGTTGCGGTTTTGCAGGACCATATTCTTGAGCCTGTGCTTGGAATAAGCGATCCTAAGACCGATAAGAGAATTGACTTTGTAGGAGGTATAAGAGGACTCGGGGAGCTTGAGAGACGTTGCTCGTCTGACTGCGTGCTCGCGTTTTCCATGTATCCGACTTCTATCGGAGAGCTCTTTGCGGTTGCTGATGCGGGCAGGCTTATGCCGCCTAAGTCAACATGGTTTGAGCCTAAACTGAGAAGCGGATTGTTTATTCACAGAATATAATTATCAGGGAGACAGCGGAAGCTTTCCTGTATTAATTTTAAGGGCTGCCGCGCCAAGAAGAATTTTTATGACATATAGATACATTTGTGTGTTATACTGTATGTTAAGATAAATGCTCTTGGTGCGGCAGCTTATTTTTCGGGGCTCTGTTTGTGCAGGAGCGTCACAGACAGACATTGTCGCAGAAGGAAAATCGCCTTTGCGGAATTTTCTCTGCGTTCCCTTGCAATAAAT
The DNA here is from genome assembly GCA_949297565.1 of uncultured Eubacteriales bacterium. Lineage (GTDB taxonomy): Bacteria > Bacillota > Clostridia > Lachnospirales > Lachnospiraceae > Lachnospira. The sequence goes on along the minus strand of CASFUI010000294.1, from coordinate 5,429 downwards.
CGCTTCGGAATGGAGGATTTTTATGATACATGAGACGACAGAGCTTGATATTGATTACGAAAGATTTGGAATAAGGCACAGTGGTGCAAAGGCAACAGTTACAACTTATATAAAAGAAATGTATCCCGATTATCAGAATAAATTTAACAGACCGCTTGTGATAATCTGTCCCGGCGGAGGATACGAGCACCATTCTCCGAGAGAGGGTGAGGCTGTCGCGTTAAAAATGCTGGATTTCGGCTATAATGCGGTTGTTTTAAGGTACAGTCTCGCACCTGACGAGTTTCCGTGCGCTCTGTATGAGGCGGCTTATACGGTAGACTATGTGAGAAAAAATGCTGAAAAATGGGATGTTGATGCGGACAAAATAATAATTGCAGGCTTCTCCGCAGGAGGGCATGTCGCTGCAAGCCTCGCTACAATGTACGACCAGCCGGAGCTTAAGGATTTTCTGGAGAACGGGCTTCACTGCACGCCGGATGAGGTGCGTCCGAATGGTCTTCTGCTTGGATATTCCGTGCTGACATCGGGTGATAAAGCTCACAGAAAGTCTTTTGAGAGACTTCTGGGGGAAAGATATGACGAGCTGGTTTCGTCAGTGTCGCTTGAAAAGCGCGTAAGTCCGTCTACGCCAAAAACATTTCTGTGGCATACGTTTACGGACGGAAGCGTGCCGGTTGAAAACTCCCTGCTGTTTGCGGAGGCGTTAAGGAGTGCGGGAGTTCCTTTTGAACTGCATATATTTCCTTCGGGAAATCACGGGCTTGGACTCGGAACTAAGGAGACCGACACAAAGGACGGAACGCATTTCCAGCCGGAGGTATATGCGTGGACAGAACTTTTTAAGGCGTGGGTGGAAAATAATATTTAAATACGGAGGCTGTTATGGGGAAAAGATTATATGATTTGATGAATTGGCCTGAGATAGAGGGGATTGTATATTCTGAGTGCGATGCGCCGAAATCTATTCTGGGAGCGCATCAGTGCAAGGACGGAACTCTTATTCAGGTGTTCAGACCTGATGCTGTTGAGATAGAGGTGCGTGCCGAAGGAAGAAAAAATCCGTATCCAATGGAGAAAATGGATGAGTCAGGTTTTTTTGCCGCATTTATACCTATTAAGAAAAATTTTTCGTATAAGCTTATCATAGAGGATATAAAAGGAAAAAAGAGCGAGATATATGATGCCTATTCGTTTGACAGCAATATAAGAGAACAGGATGTGAAAAAGTTTCTTGCGGGAACGGCACAGGATGCATACAGGTATATGGGGAGTCACGCTGTCAATATAAAGGGCGTTGACGGAATGAGCTTTGCGGTGTGGGCGCCTAATGCCAGAAGAGTAAGTGTTGTGGGTGATTTCAATAACTGGGACGGAAGAATTTATCAGATGCAGAAATGCAGCGAAACAGGTATATTTACTATATTTATTCCGGGTCTTGAGCCTGACACGCCGTATTGCTATGAGGTTAAGCTTAAGGATGGTCAGATAAGCAAAAAATCAGACCCGTACTGCACGGGTGTCGTGAATGATGTGTACTATGCATCGGTTGCCGATTACGATAAAAAGTACGGTGATTTTACGTGGACTGACGGAAAATGGAAGCATGAAAATAATGACGGTATGCCTATGTCTGTGTGTGAGGTTGATATTCTTGATTTGACGGATGATAAGCTGCCGGATAAAATTGCGGAGATGAGATTTAACTATGCGGAAGTTATGAATGTTTGCCCGGTGCTTGAGGGAGCGAACGCGCAGACTATTAATTTTTACGGGGTAAATCCTAAGGTTGGAAGCGACCGGTTAAAGACATTTATAGATGAGCTTCACAACAGAAACATAGGCGTTATACTTGACTGGAACGGCGCGTTTATGAGCCAGGAGGCATACAGCCTTGTGTATTTTGACGGAACGCATCTGTATGATACGGGAACGGTAAGACTGGACAATCACCCTGAGTATAATGCCGCCACGTTTGATTTCTCAAAATCTGAGGTCAGAAGTTTTCTGTATTCTAATCTGAGATACTGGCTTGAGGAATACCATGTTGACGGTTTTAAGTTCAGCGAGGTTGCATCAATACTTTATCTGGATTACGGAAGAGACGCAGGCCAGTGGATTCCTAATATTTACGGAGGAAAGGAAAATCTTGCGGCAATAGATTTTATACGCGGTGTGCGCACAATGTTTGATACACGAAAAAATCCGCCTCTTATGATTGCGGAGGAGACAAGCGCATGGCCTCTTGTCACAGGGAAGCTTACAGAGGACGGACTGGGATTTGACTATAAGTGGAATGACGGCTGGAAAAAAGAGTTTATTTCATTTATGGGAACTGACCCGCTGTTCAGAAAAGGGTTATACGGAAGGCTTACATACAGCCTGCTGTATCAGTACAGCGAAAGATTTATGGTGGGATTTTCAAGAAACGGATACGGCTGGCAGCTTGGACTTCTGTCGGATATTGTACCTAAGACTGACAATCCTGATGATACGATACGTCATATTCAGACAGCCATTGCTTATATGTATATGCACCCGGGAAAAAAGCTTCTCAATATCAGAGAATGTATGGCTGTACCGGAGTTTGTAAAGACAATGAACGGCATATATATGGAAAATCCTGCAATGTACGAGCTTGATGACGCTCCGCAGGGGTTTGAGTGGATTGATGATGTCTCTGTCGAGGAGACTGTTTTTGCGATGCTGAGAAGAGCTGAGGACGGCGGGATTATTTTGGCGGCGATAAATTTTACGCCTGTTGAGAGAAAGCAGTTTACTCTGGGAGTACCTTTTGCGGGAAAATACAGGGATTTGCTTGATGATAACAGAGAGTACTGTTCAAATGACACCGCATGGAACGGGAGAGATAACTCTGTCAAGGTGGATTTGAAACCGCTGGGAGTATCCGTATATTCATTCACACCGTACACGGAGATTGAGCTTGAAAAGATGCGCATTAAAAGAGAGGCCAAAGAGGCTCTTGAAGTAGCCATGAGAGAGGCCAAAGAGGCGAAGCGCGTGCAGGATGAGGCAGACGAGAGGGCAAGACAGGCTAAGGAGGCCGAAAAGATTGCCCTGGCTGCGGCTGAGGAGGCGCTGGAAGCTAAAAGAATAGCGGCCAAGAAGGCTGAGGAAGCTCGCAGAGCGTGTCTTAAAATAGACGAGGAGGCTAAAAGAAAGCTCGAGGAACTAAAGGACATGGAGGCTGAGAATGGACAGTAGAATTTTTATGGCTCTGAGCACTGTTTCTGAAAAGACAAAAGCGGCGGAAGCTTTTTTTTCAGCTGATAATATAAAAAAGGTGTTTTCGCAGGTGCTGGACTGGTCTGTCGATAAGCTTCTGCAGATTGTCGTTGCCGTTGTGGTTTACAAGATTGGCAAGCGAGTCATCAAATGGCTTATGAAGATCTGTTCAAAGGCACTTGAGCGCGCGGGTTTTGATGTAGGTGTTATAAAGTTCATCAATTCTGTTGTGAAGATTGGAAGCTATTGCGTTATATTTCTGGTGATACTTGATATTCTGGGATTTCAGACTGCTTCGCTTATTGCCGTGTTCGGCTCCGCGGCGCTGGCTGTGAGTATGTCGCTTCAGGGAAGTCTCTCGAATTTCGCAGGCGGAATTCTTATCATGATTTTTCGTCCGTTTAAAGTCGGGGATTATATTATCTCGGGAAGCTGTGAGGGAACGGTGTCCTCGATAGATATGCTGTATACAAAGCTCAAAACAGCGGATAACCGTGTGATTATGATGCCAAACGGAACTCTTTCTAATTCCAATATAGTAAATGTCGGGGCTGAGGGAGTTCGCCGTCTTGATATGCAGATAGGAATAAGCTACGGAAGCGATGTGACTAAGGCAAAGGAACTTCTTAGAGATATCGTGACGAATTACCCTTCTGTTGATAAGAGCAGGGAGATTAATGTTGTTGTTAAATCTCTGGATGCAAGCTGCGTGACGATTGAAACCAGAGCGTGGGTAAGTCAGGAGGCGTACTGGGATACAAAATTTATTCTGTTTGAGAAATTCAAGCAGGTATTTGACGAAAACGGAATTGAGATTCCGTACAATCAGCTGGACGTGCGTGTCAGACAGGATTAACTGCGCGCAGCTTAGAAATCGAATTAAAAATAAATGTGAATAATAACCTTGTTTGTGATTTGACGGCAGTATACTTATTACTGCCGTCAAAATTTTTGAGGCAGAATTTTTTCATATTTTTTACTTATTTTTTACATATTTTGGACACATTACAAACTTAGAATTAAAGACATCAAAGGGAGATGAAAGGAGAGAAGCATGGCAATTGAAGTGTTCAACAGATGTGAAAAGAAATACCTGCTGGATAAGGAACAGTATCAGGCTGTGACATATTGTATGCAAAGTCACATGGTGCCGGATTTGTACAATCGTGATAATGAATTCTATCAAATCAGCAATATTTACTATGATACATGGGATGACAGGCTGATTCGCTCTTCAATAGAAAAGCCGGTTTATAAGGAGAAGCTTAGATTGAGGGCATATGGCACTCCTAAGCTTTCGGATGAAGTGTTTGTTGAGATTAAGAAAAAATATGACGGTATAGTAAATAAGAGAAGAACGGGAATGAGTCTTGAGAAGGCATATGGATATCTTGGGAGTACTGTCTCTTCCATTGAGCTTGAGTCTTGTGACAAAAGGATAAACAGTCAGGTTATGGGAGAGATAGATTATTTTAAAAGTTTTTACGGTCTTGTTCCAAAAGTTTATCTGTCATATGACAGGATGGCGTATTTTGAAAAGGACGACGGTGATTTCAGGGTCACATTTGACAAAAATATTACGTCAAGAAGGCATAATCTCAGGCTTGAGCTGGGAAGCTTCGGGGAAAAAATACTTCCGCCGGACATTTATCTTATGGAGATTAAGATAAACAGAGCGGTTCCGATGTGGTTTACAAAAATTATATCAGAATTAAAAATTTATCCTGTGTCATTTTCAAAGTACGGCGAGGAATATAAGAGGCATTTAGCACGGACAAAATCAGAAGAAGCAGAAAGAGAGGGCAGGACAATATGTTTGAATCAGTTTTTACAGGTACAGCAGATAATACCATCGGCATTGGCTCATCAATGTTAGCAATCGGATCAGCGGTTATTTTAGGACTCATAATCGGAGTGGTTTATATGTATATATGCCGCGGAGACGGGTACGGAAAGAATTTCATCGTGGGGCTTGTGATTCTTCCGGCTGTGGTAGCTGGTGTAATTCTTCTCATCGGCAGCAATGTTGCAAGGGCCTTCTCTATGGCGGGAGCGTTTGCTCTTGTGCGTTTCAGAAGCGCTCCCGGAAATGCTAAGGATATAGCTATTGTATTTTTTGCAATGGCGTCAGGCCTTGCGTGCGGACTCGGATATATTACGTTTGCCTGCGCTTTTGTTATTTT
>CASFUI010000293.1 GCA_949297565.1 uncultured Eubacteriales bacterium | reverse complement strand
TTCCTTTTGCTTCATATATAAACATCAGGCAGTGTACTGCTACAGAACATTTCATACTAATTTGCATCATAAAATCCTTTCAAAAGCAAAACGGCAGCCAGATGTAAATGTTGACTTTACATCTGGCTCATGCTATACTACACAAAGATGTAAATGTTGCTTTTACATCAATTTATTTTACACATCAAATGGTGAATTTGCAAGTAAAATCCGTTGATTTCTCAATGCCAGAGCAGGCTCATATCGAACAACGGCAGTCTATCCGACTTGTATCACAAAGATATACAAATTGGAAAGTAATTATTCTGTTATGGTAAAAAGATAAAGAAGAACTATCTGCTGCTGAAGTGCACTCCAAACAACACATGGCATGGTACATATTGGGTAGATGAATAAAATGATAGGAGGAAATTTGAAATGAAATTTTATGAAATTTGTTTCAGCCCGACCGGGGGAACTGAAAAAGCAGCAAATATGCTGGTGAAAGAATTTGCAAAAGAAATCCAATCAGTTGATCTGACAGATAGCAGAGTAGATTTTTCAGACATTTCTCTTGAGGAAAATGATATCGCAGTGATTGCTGTACCTTCCTATGGCGGTCGTGTACCGAGACCGGCAGTTGAACGGCTCTCCGCAATCAAGGCGAATGGTGCAAAAGCTGTCCTTGTCTGCGTTTACGGCAATAGGGCGTATGAGGATACGCTTGTTGAATTGGAGGATACTGCAAAACAGGCAGGATTCCGTATTATATCCGCCGTTGCTGCCATAGCCGAGCATTCTATCGCCCGCCAATTTGCATCAGGTCGTCCAGATGCACAGGATCAGACACAGCTTCATAAATTTGCAGAGAAAATCCATACTAAATTAACAGCGGGAGATGTTTCAAAACCAGCCATTCCGGGTAATCGTCCTTACAAAAAAGCCAGCGGAGGCGGCATTATACCAAAACCAACCAAGGATTGTGTAAAGTGTGGTTTATGCGCCGAGAAATGTCCGGTGCAGGCTATAGATAGGAATGATCCAAAAAAGGTTGACAGCAAAGCCTGTATTTCATGTATGCGATGTGTATCAGTCTGCCCTCACTCTGCGCGAAAGGTAAACGGTATGATGCTTGCCGCAGTCAACACCATGCTGAAAAAGACGTGTTCAGAGCGAAAAGAATGTGAATTGTATATTTAAAATGTAAATAATATTACTTAAATATATCCATTCGGGCGATGGTAAAAGAAAAAAGAGGCGATATTCTATTTGCTGATTTTCAGTACTCCAAGAGAATATCCAAGCTCGTCAGGTGTGATGCTGTTCGCGAAAAGGATTGTCTCTTTGGTTACAGCATCGGTTACTTTTAAGTATATTGTAAAATCTCCCGCTTTTAAATCTGATACCGGGATTGATACGGTCAATTTTGTTGTTTCACCAGGATACCATTCTGAAGTAGGAAAATCATGCGTGAGATCGGCGGAAAAATTTTCCGCTGAAACTGTCACGTTGAAATTTCGGTATGACGGGGCAAATCCTTCGTTTTTTATAAAAATACTGAGCTGTCCGTAATCTTCAAAAGTGTTATATTCAAACGAGGAATCCAACAGCACATATCGGTAGCCGAGGTGTGTTGTAATATATTCATAACCTGAAAGACCATCATATACGGAGGCTTCATCAGCACTGTGATATGTCTGTTCTTTCCATTTGTTGATGACGTCTGGGTCATAGGCGCTGTTGAGGTATGATACATGCATATCCGAGAGGTCTTTTGCGGCGTTTTCAATGTCGTTGTATACATTATCAGAGACAACCTCGCCTCCGTTTGGAACTATAAGACACAGCTTCTTTTGAAAAGCAATCTCCTGTGTACGGCTTCCTTTCTCGTCATAATTGACGTCAGAAAATAATGAGCTGTCAGCTCCGTAAGTTCCTAAATCCAGCCTGGAGCCAAGCATTCCGTCATTAAATAGACCAATCCGAAGCCTGCGGCCGTTAATGTTCATATTTGATATATCGGAAGTTTTAAAAATTGTGCGAAGCTGCTGAGGCGTCCTTACAGAAAGATAAATTTCATCATCAATCAGATTGTCTAAAAGCACGGCGAGGGAGGTCATGTTCTCTGTATCCATATATTTGGAGCCGTGCATTTCGGCGTAGGAGCCGATAAAAATCCCCTGCATAAGAAAAATATCGTTTTTGTGGCTGTTTACAATTTCTGATGTCTGCTGCATGTGGAGCTTTACAGTAGAAATATCATCAGGTTCAGTCTTAATTGCGTTTCCGTCCCAGTCGTACAGAAAGCGCACAATTATATCATGTGAGCTGTCAGCCCACATGGCAAAAATTCGGTCAATCTGTCTTAATGCATTCTCGGATAGGGCTTGATTGCTGAAGTTTTTAAGGTTTATCTGAAGCAGAACAAGCCTGGTATCGGAGCTTTTCTTTATATATCCTGCGGTTTGGCTGTCAAATATGTTTTCGTTGTCATCTGTAAGTACATAGCCGAACATATCATACCACCCACAGTAAGGGTTGGATAAAAAATCAGTTGTTTCTTCGTTATTGTGAGGAGTATAGTCTGTATGCCAGTAGTGCCTGTACAGACAATATGCTGCGTAAGATCCGGAGATAACAAGAATAAGCACGAGTGCGATAATGAGAGTTACATGTCTGTTGAACTTTTTTATTTTAAATGTTTTCATGTATCATATTATAGCATTAGGCGCGAGATAATGCTATAATATTTTAGTCGTGAGATACCGTGGTATTATGCGGTATATTCGGATATATCGCAAGAGGGGAATGGGTATTTTTATGGAACAGAAAAGCCGTACACAATATTCCGCATATAATACAACGGTAGGACTTGTTTCCAGACTTATGTCAATTATTATGGGATACATTGTGCGAATTGTGTTCACACGCATGCTTTCTGAGAATTATGTGGGCGTAAACGGACTGTTTACAGACATATTAAATGTATTGTCGCTGTCGGAAATGGGAATAGAGACAGCTATATCATTTGCGCTGTATAAACCTATTGCGGAAAATGATATTGAGAAACAGAAGTCAATCATGAATATTTATAAATGGTTTTATCGATTTGTAGCGGCGTTTGTCTTAGGAGCCGGATTGCTGGTAATACCGTTTATGGATGTACTGATAAAAAATAAGCCTGATATAGATAATCTGACATATATTTATATACTATATCTGATTAATTCCGCCGCGTCATATCTTCTTATATACAAAAAGACGCTGTTGGACGCGCATCAGCTTAAGTATATAGGTGTTGTGGCGAAAACAGGCTCATGGGTTATCCAGGATATTTTTCAGATTGCCGTATTAATTTTAACTAAAAATTTTGTATTGTATTTATATATATATATTGCGGCTACAGTTCTGTCAAATATCTATATTTCAAAAAAGACAGATAAGCTGTATCCGTATGTAAAAGAGAAGGATATAAAGCCTCTTGACAGGGAGTCGAGGAACGGCATTATAAAAAATGTTAAGGCTATGATGATGCATCAGGTGGGAAATGTTATAGTCAATAATACTGATAATCTTTTGATTTCGGCTTTTGTGGGTATTGTAAGCGTTGGAAAATATTCGAATTATTATCTTCTTATCGGTTCGATTCGTCAGGTTATGAGTGACGCTGTCGACGGAATTACTGCAAGCGTCGGAAATCTCGGGGTCACGGAGGATGCATCTCGTGTACGCAAAATATTTAACGCGGCAGCTCTTTTTAATCACTGGGCGTTTGGATTTGCGGCGGTATGTCTGTTTGAGCTTTTAAATCCTTTTGTCGAGTTAAGTTTCGGAGAAAAATATCTGTTTGAGATGAATGTTGTTTTTATATTGTGTGTAAATTTTTATATATACGGAATAACAAAAACATCAAAGATATTTCATAATTCCCTTGGACTTTTTTGGTATGACCGCTATAAAGCCATAATAGAGGCAGTTATTAATCTTGTGGTTTCTCTGCTGCTGGTGCGCGGCTTAGGAGTTTTCGGTATATTTTTGGGAACATTCGTAAGTACAGTTATGACTACTTTATGGGTGGAGCCGTATGTTATTTATAAATATCATTTTAATGAGCCGGTATACCCATATTATG
>CASFUI010000292.1 GCA_949297565.1 uncultured Eubacteriales bacterium | reverse complement strand
GAGCACTGCCTCCTTCTTGGCCTCGTCAACCTGCTCGTCTATCGTGCTCTGAATCTCTTCCTTGATGCTCTGTCTGTATTCGTCAACCGTATCATAGTTGAAATATTCTTTTACATAGGCGTCTGTAATCATAGGAACATTTGGCTGAGCCACCTGCTGCATAGTAATCTCAAACACTATTTTACGTCCGGCGTATTCAGCCGCGTCAGTAAAATCCTCAGGCACAGTCAGGGTAACGACTTTAAGCTCACCCGCTGTCATTCCGTACAGCTCGTCCACGAAGCCGTCAATGATGAATGTGTCCTGCCCGAGAACAATCTCATAATCCTCATCGCTGAAGCCCGCAACCTGCTCTCCGCCGATAGAGCCAGTAAAATCAATCGTAACCTTGTCATCAGCCTGAGCCGCGCGCGTTGTCTCTGTGTATGTTGTATTCTCCTCCAAATCACTCTGGATTCTGTCGTTGATTAACTCGCGCTCTATCGAATCCGTGTCAACACTTACCTCAATACCCTTGTAGTCTCCAAGTGTAACATAGTCTTGCGGATTGTAATCATATTTAACCTTTATTACAGTATTGCACGCTGCCAGCCCTGCTGCCATAGCCGCCGCTACTGCACATATACCCAATTTTTTTAAAATATTAATTTTCATATTTTCTTATTCCATACCTTCCTGTTCATAACAACTCCAAAACGAGTCTATTGAATAATAACACATTTTTTTATCAATGAACAGCATATGCGCTATATTTCACACTTTCTTCATAAAAAAGCAGAGAGTTCCTGAGCGAAACCCTCTGCACCGTATCATACAAACACATGTATATATTAGGCAACCTTAGATTTTGCGAGCTCAGCGAGCTTTGCAAAGCCCTCAGCGTCATTAACTGCCATCTCTGACAATACCTTTCTGTTAAGGTCAACATTCGCAAGCTTTAATCCATGCATAAACTTGCTGTATGATAAACCGTTAATTCTTGCAGCAGCATTAATTCTGGCAATCCATAACTGTCTGAACTGTCTCTTCTTCTGCTTTCTGCCCTTGTATGACTCTGTGAGTGCTCTCATTACAGACTGCTTTGCAATTCTGTACTGCTTAGACCTTGCGCCTCTATAACCTTTAGCGAGCTTCAATACTCTGTTGTGCTTCTTCTTTGCGTTCATACCGCCTTTAATTCTTGCCATTTTATATTCCTCCTTCTATACCTTGTCCCTTAATTAGAGATATGGCATAATCTTCTTCATTGTCTTAACATTTGTAGCATCTGTCATAGCTGCGTGTCTTAAGTTTCTCTTTCTCTTTGTTGTCTTCTTTGTGAGAATATGGCTCTTGTAAGCCTTCATTCTCTTTAACTTACCTGTTCCAGTTACCTTAAAACGCTTTGCAGCGGCTTTTTTTGTCTTTACCTTTGGCATAATAGACCTCCTGAATATTAAATCTCATTTGAACAAAGAGTTCGCTTGTGAACTCTTTCGCGATGCGCGGATTCGTAAGAACAATTACCTTTCCGCGCCTCTGCGAGCCTGCGAGGCATTTTTATTCTATAGTAAGTTCAGAGAACTTTCCTAATAGAGTAAAAATAACGCAAGCGACATTTCCAGCCTGCTTGACGCAGCCCGGAAGCTCATACGAAAATCTTCGTAAGAGACATTATATTTTAACGTTTTTCAGTTAAAAACATCATCATGCTCCTGCCTTCCATTTTAGGAGCCTTTTCCACAACGGCAATATCACTGAGTTTTTCGGCAAAGTCCGTAAGAATATGTTTGCTCTTCTCAACATGTGCCATTTCGCGTCCTCTGAATCTCAGAGTAACCTTAACTTTATTACCCTTCTCAAGGAACTTTCTTGCTGCGTTGTTCTTAGTGTTCAAATCATTCACGTCGATATTAGGTGACAGTCTGACCTCCTTAGTCTCAACTGTCTTCTGCTTTTTCTTTGCTTCCTTCTCTTTTCTGATCAATTCATACTTATACTTACCGTAATCAATCAGCTTGCACACCGGCGGCGTAGCAGACGGCGCAATCTTAACCAGATCAACATCAGCCTCCCTGGCGAGCTTCATTGCCTCCTTAGGCGGCATAATGCCGAGCTGTTCTCCGTCCGAGCCGATTAATCGGATTTCTTTGTCCCTAATTTGTTCGTTAATCATTAAATCGCTAATAACAGTGCACCTCCATATTACATAAAAAAAGCGGACAGCAGCAGCCATCCACATACATCACCAAAAAACGGAAACAATATCTGTCCCCATAATTTCATAAAGTATTAACCCAAGTCGCCCATGCGCTAAGGTGAGAGCGGATACTCTGCTTTATTCAACAACTTCTGTATCTTACCATTCTTTTTTTCATGTGTCAACACCTTTTAAAAAATTTACAGCTTTACGCTTACGGCATTACAGTGTTATTATATATTATAAACCAATATATCAGGAGGAAATACTAATGCGTAAATACCTTATTTCTACGGACACAACAGCAGATTTGCCTGAAGATTTTGTCCGTGAAAATTCTATTGATGTACATACACTTTTTTATGCCTTCGGAGAACAAATCTACGGCCCGGACAATTCCATGCCGGTTAAAGAGTTTTATGACCGCATGAGAAACGGTGAAATGCCTACGACTATGGCATGCAACCCTGAGGACGTTTCAAAAATTTTCAGAAAACGTGTTGAGGAGGGCTATGATATTCTTCACATCGCATTTTCTTCAGCGCTCTCAAGCAGCTACAACAACTGCTGCATAGCCGCCAGCGAGGTTATGGAGGAACATCCCGAGGCAAAAATTATTGTTATCGATTCTCTGGCTGCATCAATGGGCGAGGGACTTATTGTATACCGCGCCATTCAGCTTAAAAATCAGGGCAAATCTCTCGACGAGGTTGCAGAGTACATAAATGAGCACAGATGCAATTTTGTACATTACTTTACGGTTGACGACCTCAATCATCTGTACCGCGGAGGACGCGTCTCAAAGACAACTGCAATTATAGGCACTCTCGCAGGAATTAAACCGATACTTCATGTAAATGATTTAGGACAGCTTATTCCTGTAGGAAAGGTACGAGGAAGAAAAAAATCACTCATCGCGCTCACTGACAAGATTGACGAGCTGATGGACTCATACAGGGATGAGACCGACGTTATATTTATCGGTCACGGAGACTGTCTCGAAGACGCTCAGTTTGTAGCTGACAGAATCAGACAAAAATACAGCCACAAAATCTGGATTAACACTATATGCCCTACAATCGGCGCTCACTCCGGTCCCGGAACACTGGCTCTGTTTTTTATGGGAAAAGCCCGGTAATAATATACATCAAAACGCACCGCAGGTAAATTAAGAAATCCGCAGGTGCGTTTTTCAGTATATAGTCTTATATTTACTGCCGCAAAAGCAAACCGCTTACATAAGCTCCGCAATCCTTGAAAGCGCCACATATTTTCCGGATATTTGATACCATGTGGCAAAATCTACTATGCCGGTCTGAGGCATATTGAATATTTTCTGAAACTGCCTTACAGCCTCGGCGGTCCTCTCTCCGTATATACCGTCAGGCGTAACCTGAGGAATAGCGTTGTAGTACTCTCCGATCAGGTTGAGCTGCTCCTGAAGCTGCTGTACCTTCTGACCCGAAGAGCCTATATCAAGATTTGCTCCGGGCCATGATGCAGGAATTCCGCTGATTTCCTCAGCTGTGTTTATATACATATCATCTCCGTAATAGTAGCGTATAATCTCAAGCGCATCATAGTTCTGGTCACCAAGATACTTACTTCCCCACTGACTCAGCCAGTTAGGGCAGGTGACACGCTTTCCGTCGCAGTACTGCGTGAGAATAGGCTGTTTTACATTCGGGCGAGAGAGATACTGATTAAAAATATCATCCACGACATTTGAAATACTTGTAAAAATATTCCTGCCATATACCCATTTGTGATCAAATGCAGTTGACGAGGTAATAGTAAAATCATACCCTTTATTTCGGTAGAATTCAGTATATACCCTGTTCAATGTAAATGACATAATGGCGAGAACATTTGCCTCTATCGTCTGTCTCGGCCATGTCGAATAAATCTCGCTGCTTGCCACATTTTTAATATAATCCGAATATCTGACATAATAGTCCGCCGCTGTGGAATCAGTAGGAACTCCGTCATGTACTACAACAATCTCAGGTACGACAACTCTGCTTAATACAATTTCTCCGCGTGCGTTTACAGGCTGTATCTCGTTTTCCGGTATCTTCGGAGGGAAGTTTCCAAATAACGTATTGGCTGGTATAACAATAATCCTCGGAGCTTCATCTTCTCGTCTTTCTGCCATGCTCGCCTGCTGTACACTGTTTTCCCCCGAAAAAATCTCCGAGCCCGATATAAGTAAATCCTCATAACCGTGAGCCGATACCTTTTTATTATTCTCATAATACGGCTGATTATCTCCCGGCTCCATACTATACTCCACAGGAGGCGCAGGCAGTGAAACCGTCTCTGTCAGACCGCTCTCATCCGTGGAAAGCTCCTCAATTACACTGTCAGGCTGCCCCGTATAGGAAATATCCACCGTTGCATTCATTATAGGCCTGTTTGTTGTGCGGTCTATTACATTTACGCGCAGATTTCCTCTGTCAACCGCATTCTCAGGCCTTTCCAGCGTGCGTACATAATTAACATTCATATTATTATTTCCGTTATATATTTTCTATCATTGTATGCATTATTTTGTACCGTCATGAATTATTTGCCGCAAATTGAATATAATATTGTGAACATAACCTTTTGTAAAGAGCGTACAAATATGTCTAATGTAACAGTAGCACTCGATGCCGGTCATGGCGGAAGCGACCCGGGCGCTGTTTATAACGGCCGAAGAGAGAAGGACGACGCGCTGCGCCTGACCAACGCCATAGGTAAAATTCTTGAGATGAACGGAGTCAATGTTTACTATGTGCGCACAGATGACGAGTACGAGACGCCTTTTAAAAAGGCAACTGACGCCAACAACGCAGGCGCCGATTTATTTGTCTCAATACACCGCAATTCTTCAGAGAGGAATAATCAGTACAGCGGTATACAGTCTCTTGTCTATGCCAATTCAGGAATGCGAAGAACCCTCGCCCAGAATATCAACAAGGAACTCAGCGACGCCGGTTTTGAAAATCTTGGAATTGTTGAGCGTCCTAACCTTGTAGTCCTGAAACGAACGCAGATGCCGGCTGTATTAGTCGAAGCGGGTTTCATCAACAGCGACACCGACAATAAAATTTTTGACAACAACTTCGATGAAATAGCGCGTGCCATAGCAGACGGTATTCTTGAGACTATTTATTCCGGTATGTCTAAAACAGATGCCGGCGCCTACGGTGAAGATGAAATCGATACGGACACACTCAATTCTTATCAGGAAAACCAGCAGACCGATGAACAGCGTGTTCCTATGTCAGACGACACCACTCAGTCCCGCCGCCAAAACGGATTTTACTGCGACTGCGGAGGAGAAAACGAAAAGCTTTACCGAGTACAGGTCGGAGCTTACAGGAATAAAGAAAATGCCGACAGAATGCTTGATGCTCTTTTGATAGAAGGCTTCCCGGCATTCATGCTCTACGATGACGGTTACTACAAGGTACAGGTTGGTGCATTTGAATACCTTACAAATGCGATTAAAATGGAACAGCGGCTTCGCCGTTTTCGATACAATACTTATATCGTATATAATTAAAAATATCCCGGAGAAGATTTTAAGCTCAATAGCTTCATCTGTCTCCGGGTAATTTTCTTGCAGGCTGAAAACAGCACTGTATTTTATCGTGTCCTTGATGTTCCCTGAATAAGCTTTATGTATTCGTCAACACTCTTATACAGCTCATCAGAAACGACATTCTTAAGAACGCTTCCGTTCTTTGCAAATTCATTTACCAGAGCCGTTTGCTGCTGAGTTGTGAGCCTTTCAGGATTAAGCGCTCCATTGAAACTTGCCGCCGAAAACTTCATCTTAGAGAACTCCTGCGCAAAAGCAGTGCCCGTTAATCCCAGCTCAAATTCAGTTCCGTCAAAATCCATATTTATATCGCAGTCTTTCATAATTACCGAATTTTCTTCGCTCTGCAGGCAGATATAAGCATCAATAAAATCTCCGTCCTCAAGCGAAATATTAAATCTGAGTTCTGAATCATTTCCGCTCTCTTTAAATGAAGCCGCCACACTGTCGTAACCGTCTGAAATACTGAAATTCACATGATCTGACAAATCATCACCAAGAAAACGCATAGATAACCTTGTGACTTCATCCAAATCAACATCAATTCCTGCCATTCTGCCGCCGCTGCGCGTATACAGCGTAAACTCCGCGTCCCGCATGCCTGCCAGCTCACTGGCTGCCGCTGCCTTGAGACTCTCTCTGCTCAGAGAGCCGTATGCAGATAACATGTTAAGATAAACAGAAACCTGGCTGTCATCAAAAAGAGCATCTACAGCTTTATTAAAACCGCTTAAAACAGCTTCACTTGTAACCGTAACACGGTACGCAGAAACTTTAGATTTCAGTCCGTCAGCCTCAAGAGTAGTACTCTCAAGCTTCTTGTACTCAAATTCCTCAACAGCCCTGTAATATCCTGATAAAATATCCTTTACAGCCGCGTTCACGACATCAGAATATGCCGATATATCATAGCTTCCGCTTCCCGAAAACAAATATCCGAAAACATTGCCGTTACTGTACCAATCTCCGCCAGCAATATCAGACAAATCCACACGGAAGTTCTCTGAAAACAACTCAGGTATATTAAAATACATGGTATTGTCATATGTATAAAAATTGAGTGTCATTACGGCATCAGAACTGCCATTTGCAAGACCTATAGTTCCGCTCATCTCTCCTGTCTCAATATTGGTCTGCACATCATATTGAAGCGTATCTACCTTTACATATGAGAGAAAGTCCTCCCCGTCTGCGCTGAAGCTGTCAAATGATATAATTCCCATTGACTGCTGATTTGGCGTC
Organism: uncultured Eubacteriales bacterium; assembly: GCA_949297565.1. GTDB lineage: Bacteria > Bacillota > Clostridia > Lachnospirales > Lachnospiraceae > Lachnospira. The sequence goes on along the minus strand of CASFUI010000292.1, from coordinate 6,868 downwards.
ACTCCTTCTGAAGAATTATCCATAACATCATCAACCGCGTCGGCCAGCTTATATCCTACGCTTTTAAGCGCCTCTATCGCCTGCCTTTTCGGAGAGATAAGCTCTCTTACATACGGATAAGCAAAATAAACGCCAACACCCAGCAGAGCTGCGATTATAACTGCCAGCGCCGTAATCAGCGGCCATCTTTTCTTTTTTTTCGGAACTGTATAAGGCATTGAAGCCTGAGCGGCATTATATCCCGGCATTCCAAAACCACTCTGAGGAGGCGTATTTGCTCCTCCCGTTGCGAAATTCTGCTGCTGTGCCTGCTGATTGCTAAACTGGTCTCCATCAACATTCTGCGCTTGATTTGGCGTCTGCTGCTGCGTTTCGTCTGTTATTCTGTTTCCGCATCTCGGACAGAACTTTGCGTCCTGCGCATCAAATCCACATTTTGTACAAAACATACTCTTCTCCCTCTCTAATAATAATCTGCTGTACAAGGTATCTTTTGCCTGACGGCAAAAACCTACCCTTTATCAACAGTTTATCAGAGAACATTCATGTTTTCAACAACTACTCTCTCATATCTGACAAATTCATACACTATATCAAAATATGTTTTTTCCTCGCTTTCCGCTGTAATTTTCCATTCATCAGAAATATCAAAATTCGGAATAAATGTATCAGCGTCATATGCGTAATCAATCTTTGTGATATGAGCCTCGCTGCAGTACGGCAAAAACTGCTCATACACCTGACCTCCTCCGATTACATATATATCCTCGTCAGCAAACCCGCTGACAGCCTCAAGCACCTCAGAGACGCTGTTGCACACCTTTGCTCCCTTAGCGTCAAACGAAGAACTGCGTGTCAGCACAAAATTTTCCCTGCCGTAAAGAGGAGATCTGTCCTTCAGGCTCTCAAACGTCTTTCTTCCCATAATCACAGCCTTTCCGGCTGTCTCCTGCCTGAAAAGCTGCATATCCTCGGGGATACTTACAAGCAGTCTGTTATTCTTTCCAATTCCCCAGTTTTTATCAACCGCCGCTATAAGCTTCATTATTTTCCTCCATTTCGCAAAATACGCAGCACCGTAGACGCAGGCTGAAATCCGCACACCTCCGGCGCTGTTTTGTTTTTTGCATAAATTACAGTCTGTCGTAGAGTTCCTTAGGCACAAATGCCTCCACCTCTATTCCGTCCGCCGTATATTCTTCTGATATCAGCGTGCCGAACTCACGTATAAGCTGAATTTTTCCTGCCTCCGCATACGAAAAACAGCGCTCAATCCTAATGCGGCTCTCACGAAGCAGCTTTCCGAGTTCTTCTAAAAATTCGTCAATGCCGTCTCCGGTCTTTGCCGATATTCGAAGGCTCCGCTCTGCACGCATATCCTTTACAGTCTCCCGCTGTCCTTCCAGATCCGACTTATTAAAAAGCGTTATTACAGGCTTATCGCCGACCTTCAGCTCTTCCAGAGTCTCGTACACCGTAGCTATCTGCCTGTCCATATCAGGGTGAACACTGTCAACCACATGTATAATTATATCGGCGTACTTTGCCTCCTCCAGCGTGCTCTTAAACGCCTCTATCAGATTATGCGGAAGCTTTCTTATGAAACCTACCGTATCGGTTAAAAGAACCTTATCTGTATCGGGCAGCCTCAACAATCTTGTAGTTGGGTCAAGCGTGGCAAAAAGCTTATTTTCCGACAGCACTCCCGCATTCGTGAGACGGTTTAAAAGTGTAGATTTTCCTGCGTTTGTATAACCGACAATAGCCGCCACAGGTATTGAGGAAGCGTTTCTTTTACGACGCTGAAGCTCCCTGTGGCTCTCTACCTCCCTGAGCTGGGCGTTCAGCTTGGAAATCCTGTCTCTGATAAGCCTTCTGTCAGTCTCAATCTTCTTTTCTCCCGGTCCTCTCGTTCCGATACCTCCGCCAAGCCTTGAAAGAGCCGTTCCAAAACCGGCAAGCCTTGTCATTCTGTACTTTAGCTGCGCCATTTCCACCTGTATTTTTCCCTCGCTTGTGTTGGCGCGCGCAGCAAAAATATCAAGAATAACCATTGTTCTGTCCATAATCTTTAAATTGAGTGCATCTTCGAGATTTTTAAACTGCGCAGGTGACAGCTCATCATCACAGATAATTCCTGTGGCGTCAAGCTCATCAGCCATTGCTTTTATCTCTTCAAGCTTTCCCTTTCCGACATAAGTCGCAGGGTGAAAGTATTCTCTCGGCTGAATAACCTTTCCAACCGTAACAGCTCCCGCCGTCTTTGCCAGCTCCTTAAGCTCGTCAAGCGAGCGCTGTGCCTCGTCACTGTCATCAAGCGCAACTCCCACAAGCAGCACTCTCTCTGTCTGTTCGTCTGTCTCATAAATCTGCGCCATTACAATATCCTCCTCAAAACATTACCGCTCTTGCTTTTCCGCAATATAGTCACTCAGATAATTAGATATTTCCTTCTCCGAACACATTTCAAGCACATTTGACGTAACCTCGCCTGCTTCTTTAAGCGTCCATGACGCGATATTTTTTCTGGTCTCGAGCACAACTGACGGAGATACCGAAAACACATCAAGTCCAAAGCTTAAAAGAAGCGGTATCATACACGGATTTGCAGCCGCCTCCCCGCACATACCTGCCTCAATTCCGGCTGACTTGGCATTTTTAATAACTTCTCTTATAATCCTTATTACTGCCGGATGAAATACCGAATACAAATACGCCACATTTTCGTTTCCGCGGTCTACCGCGACTGTATACTGCGTTAAATCATTAGTTCCAATGGAAAAAAAGTCAACCTCACCGGCAAGCACATCGGAAATCAGCGCCGCCGCAGGCGTCTCAATCATAATTCCAATCTTAATTTCCCTGTCATAGGAAATTTCATGCCTGTCAAAATCCTCCATTATTTTTGACACAATAGACTTAACCGCGGTAATCTCTTCCAGAGACGTTACAAGCGGTATAAGTATCCGTATATTTCCGTATGCACTCGCTCGAAGTATCGCCCGTAGCTGTGTTATAAATATATCCACCCTCCCGAGACAGAAACGTATTGCGCGGTAACCAAGAAACGGATTTTTTTCTTTTGAAAGCCCCAGATACGGAATATTTTTATCGCCGCTTATATCTACAGTGCGTATTGTCAAAGTACCTTTTTTACAGATTATCGCCGCCTTTTTATATTCCTCAAACTGCTGTTCCTCAGAAGGCGCGCTGACTCCGTTCATAAAAAGATACTCTGTCCTGAAAAGCCCTACTCCCTCAGCGCCGCTCTCCATTGCCTTCGATGCGTCATCACCGCTGCCGATATTAGCCGAAAGGCGCACATTATGCCCATCTGCTGTAGACGTCTCACGGTCAACATATTTTTTTAATTCTTTTGTCTTCTCTAAATATGTTTTTCTCTTTTTTTTATATATTTCTATGGTCTTCGGAATAGGTCTTACAAAAACCTCCCCGTACTCTCCGTCTACAATGACCATATCGCCGTCAGACACTTTCCGGCTTATATCTCTGACACTGAGCACTGCCGGTATTCCCAGAGCTCTTGCCAGAATTGCCGCATGTGAGGTCTCACCGCCCTTCTCCGCGATTATACCTGCGACATGCTCCGTATCCATAGCCGCAGTAAGCGACGGCTGAAGCTGCTTTGCCACTATGACAGTATCCGGCGGAAGCTTTGACAAATCAAGCTGTCTTACTCCTGAGAGAAGCGCGATAAGCCTGTGCCTTAAATCCTCAATATCCGCCACTCGCTGCTTCATCAGCTCGCTGTCCATAGACGAAAAAATTTCCTCATACATTCTGCACGTTGCGTCTACGGCTGCCTCAGCACAAATATGCTCATTCTCGATAAGTTTCAAAATCCCATCGTTCATCTCGACATCTTCAATGAGATAAATCTGATTTTTCAGGACAAGCGCTGTTTTGTCATTTTCATCGAGCTTTTTTTTAAGATTCTCGATTATTTCCGCAGTCTCTTCTACAAATCTGTCGCGTACATTCTCATACCTTTTCTTTTCTGCATCTGCGTCCTCAACAGACGAGTGATTTACATCTATCTGAGGCATCTCAACCTTTAGAACATAACCTATTCCTATTCCGTTTGAAGTACCGATTCCCCTGATCATACCTTATACCAGCCTCCGTTCTCAGCGATTAAAAACATATTTAGCCATATTAATCAATGTTTCACTTGTATCTCTTGAATAAATTGTCTCCCTTGCAAGCAGCGGGTCATCCGTAATAATATTGTCGACCCCTTTGTTTGTCAGATTTTTTATGGAGGTCGCATTATTCACAGTCCATGCATACACCTGTTTTCCCGAATTATGAATAGCGTCCACTATCTGCTTTGACAGAAAGGATGCGTTCATGCTGAAAAAATCCACATCATCCATGCTGTAAAAATCGCCGTACGCGACAGATAGAATATACCCCACTTCTATTTCATTCGAGAGCTGTTTAACTCGCTTTATTACACTGTAATCAAATGAAGTGACAACACAGTCACTCTGCATATCATATTTTTCAATCATCTCCACAACGCGGTCCGCAATCAGAGTATTAGAATTATTTCCCTTTATCTCAATATTAAGCTGTACCTTTCCCTCTACAAAATCCAATACCTCCTCAAGCGTCGGCACCCTCTCGCCGACATACTGCTCTCCAAAATATGCCCCGGCGTCAAGCTGCTTAATCTGCGCAAGAGTCAGGTCCGCAACATTCGCGTCAACACCCGTAGTTCTGTATACATTGCTGTCATGTATTACGACAAGCTCCCCGTCAGATGTCATCTGTACATCAAGCTCAATGTAATCCGCCATATTTTCTATCGCCTTTTTGAACGCTGCCATAGTATTTTCCGGCGCCTCTAAGGATGCGCCCCTGTGGGCGGTAATATTTGTCTGATGAAAAATAGCTATGCTGTCAAAAGGATTTTTGTTAAAGGCGCGCACTGCATACACGCCGTTCAGAATAACTGACAAAAGCAGCACCGAAACATAAATCAGCCTGTTAAGCTTAAAAAACTTTGTGCGGATTCTGACAACGACATAATCGATATCAGACGTCTTAGAGTAATAATAATACATTCTCGAAATGACTGCGAAAGATACAGGTACTCCTGTATATACAAGGAAAAATTTTGTTCCAAGTCTTATATATTTAAGCACAGACAGATAGATAGCGCTTCCCATGTAAGCCATATTCAGAATCTTAACTCCGACAAAAAGCACTATCGTTATTATAATATAAAAACACACAATTAAGAGAAGCACCGCGAGATTATATACAATGAGAGAGCCAAGAGTTCCGAAAAAGTGCTTTCTCACTGTAGCCGCACTCTGCCGAAAAGCCGTCCTGAAATTATCTCCCTCAAGCGCGCATATGTTAAAGGAATATACCCCCAGAATAACAAACGTGTATATTATAAGAACTGCCGCCAAGAGACTGCCCTTAATCCACCATGAGCCGTGAAGCACGTATATCCTGAACATATTCCACATTTTTTCGGAAAATATCAAATTGCATAAAATAGTGACATTGACTGCCAGAATGGAAATAAAATAGAAAAATATAAGCGGAATATTCCTTACATCGATAAGTCTGCGCATACGCTTCAGCGCCGTAAATCCGATTTCAAGAATTGACGCCTTGCAGTTCTGACGACGCAATTCAAAACACGCCGCCAAAAATGACATTTCATATGTGCAGTATAAAACAAACAGAATAACAGCTGCCAACAGCACAATCCACACAAGCGGATTTTTAAATATCCTCAGAATATACTCATTCGTCAGATATTTTACGCCGGCAGTTTTCATTATAAGACGTGCAAGCCAGACGACAAGCGGATAAATAACCGCCGTCGCTGCCAGTTTATATGTAAGTTCAAATATTAAGATGTGTTTCCCGCTTCTTTTTAATAACCAGAAGTCATCCTTTACCCTTTTAAACATAAAGCTCTCCCCAATAAATATCACAGGTAAATATATACTGTCCGGCGATTTTTTGAGTCACACATCGCTTTTATATTTTCAGGGTATATTCAAGATAATTTTTTTCTGTCCTGACCTGATGATATATGACGCACAAACTGAAAACCAAAATCAAAAAGATAAGCTGTTACAAGCAGCCCCCCTGCTATGCCTGCAACGCGCGCATCAAGCAGTTTAACTGCAATCTCCACATACCTGTTGAACACTCCGAATATAAAAAGCGCGAGCAGCCCCCAGCCAAGCGTACTCTCCAGACACAAAATCCCCTTATAGTTAAACGGCAGATGTTCATAATTCCACCAAACCGTTCCGAACAGCTTCAGCATAAGCTTAGCCGTAAAAAACTCAAAAGCTGTAGCACAGATACAGCCCGCAAAATACAGCGCTATATAATTGTGCTGAATCGGTCTGAATATATGATACGCAATAAATACACCGAAACCATAAATTACACAGAACGGCATTTTTGCAAAGCCTCTGTTTTCCCAGCGCTTGAGCTGAATTCTTATGACAACGCACTCCATTGCCCAGCCGCAGAAGCTGTAAATAAAAAACCACAGTGCCAACTGACCGGGATTCATCCCGTGAAAGCTATACACAATTATAACCCCCTGTATTTTAAATTTATTTATATTCAGCAGGAGTACGACTCCGGCTGAGCTTAATATAATACCTTATCATTTCTGCCTGTCTTTGAATCAATAAGCATAATAATATACAAACGCGTATACATTACAAACGCAAGAGCCAGTCCGCACGCGCAGACAACCAGCAAAATCTCCTGAAGCCCTTTCTCCATTCCCGGAAACGCCACAAGCGCAAGCATTATAACATACAAAACAGCCGTGCACACCTTTCCGTACCACTTTGCG
>CASFUI010000291.1 GCA_949297565.1 uncultured Eubacteriales bacterium | reverse complement strand
TACTGTTGCGGTCGCATTGGCTTTTAACAGAGTTGATGCGATTGTTTTTTTATATAGGAAATTGCTTTGCAATTTCCTGAGCGCGTTCTATAACCGACATTTTATGAATATATTTATATATATTATTTATTCAAAATGCTGCTTGGGCTAAAAGGCCTCTTGCGCTCAGGTTTCATAAAAAAGAGTTCGCTTGCGAACTCTTTTGCGAGGCGCGGATTCATAAGAATAATTACCTTTCCGCGCATCTGCGATCCTGCGGAGCATTTTTATTCTATAGGAAGTTCAGAGAACTTTCCTGTAGAATAAAAAATTTAAAGGACGAGCCTGTGATTAAAAAGTCAGGGAGTGAAAATTTATGTCGGTAAAATACGGAAAAAAATCTTTAAAAAAATTGGCAGTGCCAATTACAGCGCTGATTGCAGCTATAATTTTTATTTTTGCGCAGGGATTATTTAAAAATGACAGCGAAGGCGTGACAATGGCGGAAGTGTGCAAAGTTCTGGCGTATGCATCCGGCTGCGGGGAGACGGAAAGTGACGGCAGATATTGGTACAGTGCCTATGTTGATTATATAAAAGAAAAAAATATATTTAAAAAAATAAATCCTGACAGCGGTTTTTCACAGAAAAATGCCGAGGAACTTTTTGAGTATCTTGGGCTGACCTACGAAAATAAATATGGAGTAAATGACGAGACAAGTTTCACAAAAGAACAGTTTGCGGAAATGTTTATGGATATCAGCGGAAGCTTTGAAAAGGGAGCAAATATAGAAATAATTGAGGCGGGAATTGTGGCTACGCCTGACACGGACAGCAGCCTTGCCAACTGGCATGTATGTACGGACATGGGCAATTTCAGATTCAGAGGTCTTAAGCTCTCAGGTGAAATTGACAGGACAGTTTCGCTTATGGTTTTGGGAGACGAGATACTTATGGTTGTGCGCAGAGTTTCTGACGATGCGGTATACCGCAATGTGTGGGTGTATAAATACGAGGACAATACTTTATATGTCAATGCCTACGGAGTTGGGAGGGAGTTTGCGCTGGGCGGCGTGAGCGAGCAAATAGGCAGCGTGCTGGCGGATATAACTCTTGCTGACGGAAGAGTTGCAGGTATTGATATTAAGAGTGATACAATTTCCGGAAAGGTTTTGTCGATAAGCAATGAATATATTGAAGTTACGGGGTATGGAAAAGTTCCTGTTGATGAGGATTTCATTATGTATAATGTAGCGGATTATACAGTTGACAGAAATTATTCGGATATTATTATCGGCTATGATTTGCAGGATTTTATTGTCGCGGAGGGAAGAATATGCGGAGCTTTTCTTTCAAAGGGATTGTCGGCGGGAAATATACGTGTGCTGATTAAGACGACAGGATATGGGGATTTGTTTCATGATTCAGTTAAGGTGACCTGCAATACGGGCTACACAATTACCTGCAATGACTTGGAGCAGCATTTTGGCGGCGGTGAGGAGACTGTTATTGAGCCGTCCGATGCACGCTTCGCTCAGGGACGTATTGAGATAAAACCTGATGTCGCAGACGGGGAAATTAAACTTTTAAATATAAAAAGAAGCCAGGGAAATCCGGAGTATGAGGGTATCATAGAGCTCTCATTGTGGGACAGCGGTATTGTTATTATAAATGACGTTGATATAGAGCAGTATCTCAAGCGGGTAGTGCCTAGTGAAATGCCGGCAAGTTTTGGGACAGAAAGCCTCAAGGTTCAGGCTGTATGCGCAAGGAGCTATGCGTACAGACATCTCACAAACGGAGGGTATAATGAGTA
>CASFUI010000290.1 GCA_949297565.1 uncultured Eubacteriales bacterium | reverse complement strand
CGGAGCGAAGTTTCTTGAGCAATTCGGCATTGAAAATGCCGAACATGACAGCAGGGAACTGTTTATGGAGGCGTCAGGCATGAATATGACAAAGTATTTGCTTGACGCTTCAAAGCGTGTTGACAAAGCGGTGTATGAAAAATTCGAGAGCTTTATAGCCAGAAGAGGACGGCATGAGCCGCTGCAGCATATTTTGGGGAAAACATGGTTTTTCGGACATGAATTTATTGTAAACAGAGATGTTTTAGTGCCAAGGCCGGACACTGAGCTGCTTGTTGAGCAGGCGCTCAGCGAGCTGAAAAAAAAGGAGCGTCCGGACGTGCTGGATATGTGTACGGGCTCGGGCTGTATTATCATAAGCCTTGCATCAGAGATAAGCATGGGAAACGGTATGGGAGCTGATTTTTCTGATAAAGCTCTCCAGACCGCGAAGATAAACGCAGAGAAGAACGGTGTGGAAAATATCTCGTTTGTGCGGAGTGATTTGTTTAAAAATATTCCAAGCGGTATATCATTTGATATGATAGTGTCTAATCCGCCTTATATCGAGACGGCGATGATTGAGACGCTCTCTGAGGAGGTGCGCCTGTTTGACCCTTATGAAGCTCTTGACGGTGACGAGGATGGACTCAAGTTTTACAGAGAGATTACTGCCGCCGCCCCTGTATTTTTAAAAAAGGGAGGCTGGCTTATGTATGAAATAGGATGCAGTCAGGCGGAGGCCGTGAGCGGAATAATGAGTGATGCGGGATTTGGCGATATAAAAGTTGTGAAGGATTTGGCGGGGCTTGACCGTGTTGTTCGCGGCAGGCTGAAATAAACAGCGGGTAAATTGCGGACACCTGAGATGAACGGCGTGCAGGTCATGCGTGTGCAAAGACATGAGAATTATTTACGTAAAAACAGCTTATTAATTTTTAGTGAAGGGACTGGATAAAATGGAGATATTTGACAAGCTGGAAGATATTGTGAACAGATATGAGGATATAACAGCGGAGCTCAGCAATCCTGATGTCGTAAACGACCAGGAGCGGTTCAGAAGACTGATGAAGGAACAGAATAATATTCTGCCTATTGTAACTGCGTTTACCGAGTATAAGGAATGCAGGCAGAATATTGACGACAGTCTACAGATGCTTGACGAGGAGACCGACGAGGAGCTTCTTGAGCTTGCTAAGGAGGAACTTAATGAGTCAAAAAAGCGTGTGGAGGAGCTTGAAAATGAGCTTAAAATTCTCCTTCTTCCGAAAGACCCTAATGACGAGAAGGATATTATTGTGGAAATCCGCGCCGGTGCCGGCGGTGACGAGGCGGCGCTGTTCGCCGCGGAGCTTTTCAGAATGTATACGCATTATGTAGAGTCGAGAGGCTGGAAAATTGAGGTTGTGAACGCTGATGAGACAGGAATCGGCGGAATGAAGGAAGTTGAATTTATGGTAAAGGGACAGGGGGCATACTCTGTCATGAAATATGAGAGCGGTGTGCACCGTGTACAGCGTGTGCCTGAGACAGAGTCAGGCGGACGTATTCACACCTCAACCGCGTCTGTGGCTGTTATGCCGGAGGCCGAGGAGGTTGACATCCATATTGACGAGAAGGATATTCGAATTGATGTCATGCGTGCATCGGGAAACGGCGGGCAGTGTGTAAATACAACCGATTCTGCGGTGCGTCTGACACATTATCCTACCGGAATTGTAATTTATTCGCAGACCGAGAAATCTCAGATACAGAATAAGGAGAAGGCGTTTGCCCTGCTTCGCGCAAAGCTGTATGACATGGAATGCCAGCGTGCTCATGACGCCGAGGCGGACGCGAGAAGAAGCCAGATTGGAACAGGCGACCGCTCTGAGAAAATAAGAACTTATAACTTCCCTCAGGGGCGCGTTACCGATCACCGTATCGGGCTTACGCTTTACAAGCTCGACAAGATTATGGACGGAGATATTCAGGAGATTATTGACGCGTGCATAGCCGCAGACCAGGCGGCCAAGCTGAGCCGCATGAATGAAGCGGGGTAGAAGAAATGAGTGAAAAATACTAAGGAGAACATTTATGAAAAAATTTATTTTATTAATAGTGTTATTTTTGTCAATGTCGTGTCTTATGGCTTGTGGCTCTAAAGGAATAAGCCAGAGTAATAAAACAGTAGAAATTAACTCGGATTATGATATTTTATCTTTATTTACTTTTGAGGACGGTTATTCAGGAACGATAAAATCAAGTGATATAGATAATTCAAAGCTGGGTAAATATAATGTAACTGTCGCAGTTGAGCATGGCGGAAATACCAAAGATTATAACTTTAATGTTGAGGTTGTAGATACAACAAAACCGGAAGTAGAGGTATCAGAAGCAAAGGTTAAATTGAACTCAACAGATTATAACCTGGCAGAATTCGTAAAGGTGAATGATAATTCAAAGGAGGAATTAACTCCAATCTTTGACACATCAGGCTTAGATACATCAAAAGCCGGCTCATATAATGTAAATTATTCGGTAAAAGATTCTTCAGGAAATGAAACAACAGGAGAATTAAAAGTTGTAGTTCAGTCGTATAATACAACGTATAGTCTGACGGAAATGACTCAAAAGATTAAAGATATAATTGACAGTAAGTATTCAGGAGTTTTTGAGTATTATGTTGACCCCTATACTGATAGAATGTCAATTTCTTTTGTTGACGATATTTCAGGTACAAATGAATTTAATACATCGACTATGTATATGACATATTATTATCCATATATGAATGTGGTAGAAAGAGAAGGCCACGGATGCTTGGTATTGGGAACTACTTTTATTTATACATCAGGCAATTTTATTGATTATTATTATTCAAATGTTCCTTTAATAGCGTTAGCTTCTAATGGAGCAAGATTTACTTTTGATTTAATACCTAATAAAAATAACAATTATCAAAGTTTATATGAAACTTATTTTTATTTTATATTTAACAGGGTGGATAATACTTATACGGATGAAAATATAGATACAGTTTATGATCTGTTTAAGAACGGAAGTTTAACATTCAAAATGGATTCAAAAAATAACAAGGGAATATGTCCGGAAGGCTCATTCGATGAAAAATATACAAATGCCGTTATTCAAATGATAGATTTTTATAGAGATGTAGAAGAACAATTAGATTGGAAACCGTCCGCAAACTATCAATAATTATTGAATTGAAGTTTATAAGATAGTGATAATGAAGGGTCGATGTCGTGACATAAAATCTGCAATAATAATGTAAGTAGCTGGAAAATAATCCGGCTTCTTTTTTAACCGGGCGGATTTTTGTTTACGGCAGAATTTAAAGCTGCGAAGAAGTGTAAAGAGTCGGTTATAACCGAGTATGTACTTGACATGCCCGGAATGTACTGTTATATATAAATTAAGGGATGAAAGCTATCAATCAGGCTCATTTGCGGAGTTCTGTGCGTGGATATACAATATTTAAGGAGGGAAGATTATGAAAAAATTAAAAGTTTATAGTATTGTTGTTACTGTAGTATTGGCTTTTTTAATTGTTGGAATATGCGCATATATTTTTGTTTTTAGAGGAAATATCACTGAAGAAGAAGCAAAAAATATTGCTCTGAAATATGCTAATGTAATTGAAAGTGATGTTAATTTTGTATCAATAAATAAAGATATAGGTGATAGAGAATATGAAATACATTTTTATGATAGTACTTACGAATACGAGATTGACGTAAATTATATTAATGGCACAGTGCGTAATTTTGAAAAAGATATAAGAGATAATGTAAATATTAACAACAATAACAATAGTAATTATAACAATAATAACAATAATAATTATAATAATGTGAATTCTATGACTGAGGAAGAAGCAAAAAGCATAGCCTTACAAAGAGTTGGCAAGTCTGGAAATGAAGTAACATTTACAAGAGTAAAAAAAGACAGAGAAAATGGCGTTACAGTTTATGATATTTATTTTTATGACAGTGAAAAGGAATATGAGCTGAGTATCGATGTAAATACCAAAGAAGTTGTTGTTTATAAAGAAGATTATCTGAGAGTAAATAACAGCAGCGGCAATAATATAATTACTAACGATGGATATATAGGTGTTGAAAGGGCCAGAGAAATTGTTGCACAACATGCAGGGTTAAATATTAATGATATAACATTTAGTAAAGTAGAGTTAGATGTTGATTATAATATTGCAACTTATGAGATAGAGTTTTATTATAATTATTCTGAGTATGATTATGAAATAGATGCTGTAACTGGAGAAATTTTAAAATATGAAATAGGCAGATAAGCGAGAGGTGACAATTAGGATTATATACAGGGAAGGAGCTGGCGAACCATTCGTCAAGCTCCTTATTTTTACATATTAAAAGATGAGGTGCAACCGATAATAAGAAGTGGTGTTTATGTAAAAGACTATTTTTATGATAGGAAACAGATGGTACTGCCTGAAGAATTGAAGAAGCTTCTGATCGATATCAGCATAGCTGCTGAGTATATTAAAATTGATGTGACGGAAGATGGGGGGATTTGTCTTATGATTCGGCTCCCGTATTTTGACACTTATATTTCATAAAAGAACCTCGACCGAATTTTCAGCTAATCAGAAGACAAGAATTGAGAAAATGTTTTCGGATATTTGATTTCTACGGATATAATGCGTATATTATAGTTGAGACAAATTATATCCGTAGAAATGGGCATGGCGATGAAGACGATTTTATACCACGGATTCTCTGAGATTATAAAAAAGTCTGTATATAGAAAATGGAAAACATATAACGACTATGGCCGCGGCTTTTATTGTACGGAGCATTTAGAACTGGCAAAAGAGTGGGCGTGCAGCGAGAATATAGACGGATACTGCAACCAGTATGAGATTGATCTGAGCAAGCTGAAGGTGCTGCACCTATCGGAGTATACCATCCTGCACTGGCTGGCGCTTATTGTAACTTACAGAAAAATCCGGGTCTCATCCCCCATACAGCAACTCAGCATTGCTTGGCTGAAAAAGAATTATTTGCTGGATCTGTCCGAGTATGATGTGGTCATCGGCTACCGTGCAGATGATTTCTATTTTTCCTTTGCCAGAGCCTTTATCGGAAATGAAATATCGCGAATCAGATGTCTTATGCCATGCGCCTTGGAAAACTGGAAAAGCTGCCAACAAAGCTACGGATGCTGCGAAAGGCGTGTGGCTATTCACAAAAGGAACTGGCAGAGAAGTCGGGGTAAATCTCAGGACTCTTCAGGAGTATGATAATCGCGCAATGGACATCAACAGAGCCACCGGCGGCACGCTGACCGCCTTATCAAAGGTACTGGGCTGTCAGATGGAGGATCTGCTGGAGTACGATTATGCGGAGGTAACGGAGGAATAAGAAATGATTTATGCTTGTGATGCGTGCAAATATTTATTTGTATCGGGTAAAGAGGATGTGACAGACTGCCTTGATTGCGGCAAGTATCGGGTCTGTCCGGTCACACAGGAAGAGATGAAGCAGTATGCTGAACGAAGAAAAGAAGACGAAGAATGGCATAGCGGGGTCGGTTTCCTTGGATAAACAGGAATTCGAACGTCAAGGCTTTGAAAGACGACGTCTATGACCCGTATATGCAGTTATACGGGTATCTGGAAACCGGTGACGATACATATTATTTTATTACCCGTAAAGGCAATGCGCGTGAAGAGATCGGCGAGCTGGATCGCGAGATGGTTATAAGAGTTCACGATGACATTGAGGAAAAGTGAGTAACTGCTGTGTGCGGATATAGGAAAAGCAAATTTTAATTTCACTATCTAATCCTCAAAAACCATTGATTTTTCAAGGCTTCACGCCTGTTTTTCATTCAAACCTTAT
>CASFUI010000289.1 GCA_949297565.1 uncultured Eubacteriales bacterium | reverse complement strand
TAGACCTTTTGGATAATTACTGCGTTGCGGCAGGCATCAGGGGCAGCAGGGCGTGGCACGAAGAATGGACGAAAAAAGGCAGGGGCAGAAACGCGTATCCGCTTGAGCATCTTAACAGCCTGCGGGAAATCATAGTGGAGCCGCTCTCTTTGCTTGAAAGTTCATTAAAGATGAGCGGAGCATGCGTTGAGGATTATGTTCGGGCGCTGTACAGGTTTATCAAAGATACAGACTGTGCGGCAAAAATAAAAAAATTTTCGGAAATGCCGGAGGCGGGACGCGAGTATGAACAGCTTTACGGGAAAGTAATTGATTTTTTGGATAAGCTGGTGGAACTGCTGGGCGGTGAGAAGGTGTCGGTATCAGAATTTAACAGAATTGTAGATTCCGGTTTTGCTGAGATAAAGGTAGGGCTTATTCCGCCGACATCAGATTGTGTCGTTATCGGTGATATTGAGAGAACGCGTCTTGACGATATAAAAGTAATGTTTTTCGTCGGAGTAAATGACGGACTAATCCCGAAGAAAAATGAAAATACAAGCGTTTTGTCAGAGGCGGACAGAGAAACGCTTGAACAGATTGATGTCACGCTCTCGCCGGGAGCGCGCCGAAAATCATTTGTTCAGCGCTTTTATCTGTATTTGATTTTGACGAAGGCATCCGAACGTCTGTATGTGACCTGCTCATCAAAGGGCAGTGACGGCAAGAGCCTGCTTCCGTCTTATCTTATAAGAAATCTGCGCCAGATGTTTCCGAAGCTTTCATTAAGGAGCGCATCGGAGTTTGGCGCGCAGATGTCCTTTATACGCATTCCAAAGACTGACATTGAATACAGTGAGGAAAATTATATACGTGCGCTTGGCGAGAATATGGCTCTTAAGCTGTTTGGCAGCGAGCTTACAGGCAGCGTCTCGGCTTTTGAGACGTTTGCGTCATGTCAGTTCGCGTATTTTCTGAAGTACGGGCTGGGGCTTGAAGAGAGGGAGAGATATACCTTTGAGGTAGCTGATTTCGGAACGGTGCTTCACCGCGTTCTGGAAAGTGTGTGCAGCTTACTGAAACGAGACGGAAGGTCTGTCGGAAGCCTTGAGGCTGAAGAGCGCAGGAGGCTTGTGAGTGACGCGCTTGAAAGCATAAGCAGTGAGTATGCCGACACTGTGCTTAAGGATTCAGGCAGAAATGAGTTTCTTATAAAGAGGATGGCGGACCTTGCCGACAGAACGCTCTGGGCAGTAGGCAAGCAGCTTGACAGCGGAATATTTTCACCGGATGTGTTTGAGATGCCGTTTATAATGGATGAGCAGGAAATTCCGCTCGGGAAGGCTTCAGGCAGAATGGTTATACGCGGAAAGATAGACAGAATTGACATCTGCGAGGACGAGGAAAATCTTTATGTGAGGATTATAGACTATAAATCCGGCAGGTCGGATTTTGATCTGCTGAAGGCTTATTACGGAATTAAAATGCAGCTTGTGATGTATATGCGGGCAGCGGTACAGATAGAGAAAAAGAGGCATCCCGGCAAGCGGATTATACCGTCAGGTCTTTTGTATTACAATATTGACAATCCTGTGGTTGAAGACGAGGGAGAGGATGTCAGCGTAGAGGACAGGCTGCTGGAGTCTCTTAGGATGCAGGGGGTTGTGAACAGTGACGGAAATATTATAAAAGATATGGACGGAACAGATATGAAAAAGTCGCTTGTCATTCCGGTGAGCTTCAAAAAAGACGGAACCCCGGATTCGAGAAGTCATGTTTTGAAAACGGAGCAGTTTGAGGAGCTTCAGGAGTATATTTCCGGAAAATCGCTCCGTATGGGAAAGGAGATATTTTCGGGCGCCAATGCGGTAAATCCATATAAGGACGGCAGTTACAGCTCATGCACTTACTGCCCTTACAGCGAGGTGTGCGGCTTTTCACAGGATTTGGGAAATCATTCATTTCGGCGGATTAAAAAACTTGACGACGAGCAAATATGGAAAAATATTGCGGAAGGAGTAGACGAAAATGGCAGCAAACTGGACAGATAAACAGAGAGAGGCAATCTATGCGTCAGACCGGAGTATTCTTGTTGCGGCTGCTGCCGGCTCGGGCAAGACTGCGGTGCTTGTTGAGCGAATACTTCGAAAAATAACCGATGAGACGCATCCGGCAGATATAGACAGACTTGTTGTCGTTACCTTTACAAAGGCCGCCGCCGCAGAGATGCGCCAGAGAATACGTGTGGCGCTTGATGATTTGCTGGAGCAGCAGCCGGGAAATGAGAGAATATTAAGGCAGCTCGCGCTTATTCACAACGCGAAAATTACTACTATCGACAGCTTTTGTCTCAGCATTGTGCGCAACTACTTTTCAGATATTGACATTGACCCGGGCTTTCGGACTGCCGATGAGGGCGAAATTCAGCTTCTTGAGAATGACGTGATGGATGAGCTTCTTGAGGACTGGTACTCTAAGGGACAGAAGGAATTTGAGGATTTTGTCGACGCATACGGAACAGGAAGGGATGACAGCAAAATATCAGAGCTGATAATGAAAATATACAGGGCTGCCAGGAGCTGCCCGTGGGAAAATGAGTGGTATGAGGACTGCCGCAGAAACTACGAGGTTGAAAATACGGATGATCTTGAAAGCCATGTGTGTGTAAAAGCATTGTGGGAGGATTTGAGAAACAGGCTTTTGGATTTTGACGCAAGATATGATGATATAGAAAATATTTGTCAGGGTATAGACGGACCTCTCGGATATTTTAAGACGGTGCAGGAGGACCATCAGCTCATAAGAATGCTTCTGGCGGCGGACAGCTTTTCTGAATTTGCAAGGCGTGTCGGATTGGCCTCGTTTTCAAATATAGGGCGGTGTGATAAGTCTGTCGATGAACAAAAAAAGATGTTTGTAAAAGCAGTGCGCGATGAATTTAAAGATTTTATCACAAAAAATGTCAGGGGCAGGCTGATTGCAGGCGACATGAAAAAGCTGCTGGGCGATATTGTATATAATGCGCCCTCTGTTAAGCTTATGACGAGGCTTGCGCAGGAATTTTCGGAGCGCATGCAGGCTCAGAAGCGCTCAAGAAATATAATTGATTTTAATGATATGGAGCATATGGCTTTAAATGTGCTGGTTAAAAGAGAGAACAGGGAGAGCCGTTACACTGAGGCGGCAGAGATTTTGTCGCAGTTTTATGAAGAGATTTTGATTGACGAGTATCAGGACAGCAATCTTTTGCAGGAGGTAATACTCACTGCGGTTTCAAGAAACGGAAGCAATATTTACATGGTAGGCGACGTAAAGCAGAGCATATATAAGTTTCGTATGGCCTGCCCGGAGCTGTTTATCGAGAAATATAATTCATATGCCGTTTACGATAAAAATGCAGACGGCGGGAATACGCCGGATGGGCTTATTGGTGACGGTCAGGATACCGGGGGTGTTTTTTCGGGGAGCTCTTGTGTCAGCCATGACCCGGTTAAGATTGAGCTGCGGACAAATTTCAGAAGCCGTGAAAATGTTCTGGAGTGTGCAAACGACGTCTTTAAGCGCCTTATGAATGAAGCGTACTGCGGCATTTCATATGATGACGAGTCGAGACTTAACGCGGGGCTTTGCTATCCTGAAAGCCCGAGTGAGCTGATTGCGGGCGAAAATACATATAAAACGGTTGATTTTGGCAAGGATAAGGCAACGCAGATTTATGCCTTTGCAAATGATGAGAAGCTTGACGCTGAAAGCCACGAGACGGAAGCCGAGGCGGTAGCGGATATTATATGCTCTCTTGTCGGTGAGCGCGGCGGACAGGTGAATGTAGTATACGATAAAAATGAGCCGGGAAATTACAGGAGAATAAGATACAGCGATATAGTCGTGCTTACAAGGACGGTTTCCGGCTGGGCGGATTCGTTTGTAAATATATTGATGCGCAGAGGCATACCGGCTTTTTCCGATACATCAGAGGGATATTTTAACGTGCGGGAGATACAGCTTGTAATAAGCTTTTTGACAATTATAGATAATCCGCTTCAGGACATATCTATGTCAGCCGTGCTTTTATCTTATTTCGGACGCTTTGACACAAGGGAGCTTGCGCTTTTAAGAGCCGGAAATAAAAAAGAAAAGATATATACTCAGCTCAGGCGGCTTGCGGGAGAATTTAAGGGGGCAAAACCTCAAAACAAAGATATGGGCGGTGTTACATCGCCTGCGCGGGCTCCTGAAGACAAGGCTGAGGACGAAGTCAGACGGAAAGCGTCTGAGTTTTTGGAGCTGCTTGTCGAATACAGGATGAAAAGCGAGATAATGTCAGTCTATGACCTGCTGTGGGAGGTATTGTACGATACGGGGTATTATGATTATGCAGGTACTATGCCGGCAGGTGAGCGGCGTCAGGCAAATCTTGACATGCTGCTTGAAAAGGCGCGCGCGTATGAGAGGACAAGTTACAAGGGACTTTTTAATTTTTTAAGGTACATTGAAAAACTTAAAAAATTTGATGTGGAAATCGGCGAGGCTTCTCTTCTGGGTGAGAACGATAACCTTGTGCGCGTAATGAGCATACACAAAAGTAAAGGTCTTGAATTTCCGGTAGTTATCCTTGCGGGCATGGGGAAAAAAATAAATCAGAAGGACGCGTCGGGAGAAGTCGTAATCGACCAGCAGCTTGGCATAGGCGCTAATGTTATAAGGCTTTCAGAGAGGACCAAAAACTCTACACTAATTAAAAGCGCAATAAGCCGAAAAATTATACGCGATAATGTCAGCGAGGAGATGCGCATTTTGTATGTGGCGATGACAAGAGCGAGGGAGAAGCTTATCATAACAGGTACTGTTCAGGATGAGGAGAAAGCATTTGAGGAATGGGAAAAAAAGGCGGAGGCGCTGAGTGGGAAGGGCAGGTACAGCTATGCGGACGCTGCGTCATGCACTACATTTTTTGATATGATAATGCCTGCGGCGCTCCTTCCTGTTAATGAAAATAAGGGCTGCTTCTGTGTTAATACAGGAAGACCCGTGCCGTATGAAATCAGTAAAGAGAGTCCGGAAGCTGACGAGGACGGAGAAGTGCTTGAGCCGAAAGCTGAACAGACGTGTCAGAATATACAGCCTTCAGAAAACGGGCAGGACGAAAGCGAGCGGAAAAAGATTGAGGAACAGTCTGTTCTGCCGGAATATCCTTATGAGACTGAAGCCGAAAGAAAAGCTAAGGTTACCGTGTCTGAGTTAAAGCAGATGCAGCACGATGTCGATATGGATGAAAAACTTATGCGCGATAATGAGATAGTGTTTTCTGATGAGCCGGAGGAGGAAGAGATAATTCCAAAATTTATAAAGGGTGAGGAGACAAAGCTTTTCGGAAACGAGAGGGGAACGGCTTATCACCGTGTTATGGAGTGTCTTGTCTTCAGTGAGCTGCCAAATGAGGCGTATGACAATCGGGATAAAATGACTGCGGAAATTTCGGGGCAGCTGAAGGAAATGCTGAGAGCCGAGAAAATAAGCGCTAAGCAGGCGGAATGCGTAAGGGCTTCGGATATTGCAGCGTTTTGCATGTCAGGTATAGGCAGGCGTGTCAGAAAAGCCTCAGAAAATAAAACGCTTTGGAGAGAGCAGCCGTTTGTCTATATGCAGGAGCAGCCTGATAAAAATACAGAGGGTCAGCTGATTCAGGGAGTAATTGACCTATATCTGGTGGAGGACGGCGCCGTGTCGATAGTCGATTATAAGACGGACAGGGTTGCAAAAGGAAAAGAGGGGGAGGAGGAGCTTAAAAAGCGGTACGCCGTGCAGCTTGATTACTATGCGCAGGCTCTCAGCCAGTTGACGGGATTGGCGGTAAAAGAAAAGGTTATATATTCATTTACACTCGGAAAAGATATTTACCTGAGCGATGAATAAAATACAAACAGTTGAAATATTGTAATATTTGCCATGCATAAAATCAAATAACGGTTGCCGCAGCGCCGATATTACGCTATAATACACCATGTATTCGTGTGTGATTAAATTAAATACCACGCCGGTGGCAACGGGAATATAGTTTATAAAATATTGATACGGAGGAATTAATATCATGGTTAGAACTTATAGTGTTAAGTATAAGAGCAGGAGCAAGATGCTTACAGATGAGCAGAGGATTGAGGAGACAAAAAAGACAATTTTGGATGAGACGGCTGCAAAGTCTGTCGAGATTAAAGACGACGGACAGATAGTGAGCATTGAGGCTGATGAGGATGATTTCCCGGAAGTGATGAACACAGTTGTCAATGTATTCAGAAAGATTGATGATAAGTCAGAGGTTTCATATAAATTTGCCCTGAACAGACAGTAGGCAGGGAATATAATATGTGCGGAGCAGATATGAAAAAGAGATACTGCATGCCACGCATATTACTTGAGTGAGCCTGTGATGCAGCGGCATCATAGGCTTTTATTCTATAGGAAAGTTCTCTGAACTTCCTATAGAATAAAAATGCTCCGCAGGATCGCAGAGGCGCGGATAGGTAATTATTTTTACGAATCCGCGCCTCGCGAAAGAGTTCGCTTGCGAACTCTTTGTTCAATTATTTTGTAGCAGATAGCGAGGAAAAAGGACAGATGCCTGATATAAAAAGTGAAATAGAAAAAAGACGAACATTTGCGATTATATCTCACCCAGATGCGGGAAAGACAACTCTCACGGAAAAGTTTCTCCTGTATGGCGGCGCGATTAACCTCGCGGGTTCGGTTAAGGGCAAAAAAACAGCCAAACATGCGGTGTCAGACTGGATGGAGATTGAAAAGGAAAGAGGAATTTCAGTTACGTCCTCAGTGCTTCAGTTTAACTACGGAGGGTATTGCATAAATATTCTTGACACTCCGGGACATGAAGATTTCTCAGAGGACACATACCGTACGCTAATGGCGGCGGACTCCGCAGTCATGGTGATAGATGCTTCAAAGGGTGTGGAGAAGCAGACGATAAAGCTTTTCAAGGTATGCGTTATGCGCCATATTCCTATATTTACATTCATCAATAAAATGGACAGGGAGGCAAACGACCCGTTTGAGCTTCTCGATGAAATAGAAAATGTTCTCGGTATAAGCACATGCCCCGTGAACTGGCCGATAGGCTGCGGAAAAGAATTTAAGGGCGTATATGACAGAAACGAGAGGGAGGTGTCGCTCTTCAAGGCTGCGATGAACGGTCAGAAGGAGGTTGATACCAAAAATATAAGCATAGATGACAGCGCGCTGATTAACGAGATAGGTCAGGGCTTTTTCGATAAATTGAACGAGGACGTGGAGCTGCTTGACGGCGCCAGCGCTGAATTTGATTTACAGAAAGTTCAGGCGGGAGATCTGACGCCGGTATTTTTCGGCTCGGCTCTGACAAACTTCGGCGTTGAGACATTTCTTTCTCATTTCCTGAAAATGACAACGCCGCCTCTTCCGAGAAATTCGTCAATCGGAATTATTGACCCTGTAGAGGAGGATTTTTCGGCGTTTGTATTTAAAATTCAGGCTAATATGAATAAGGCGCACAGAGACAGAATTGCCTTTATGAGAATATGTTCCGGAAAGTTTACCGCCGGAATGGAGGCAAATCATGTTCAGGGCGGAAAGAAAATAAGGCTGTCCCAGCCTCAGCAGATGATGGCGCAGGAGCGCCATATAGTCGAGGAGGCATATGCGGGAGATATTATAGGTGTGTTTGACCCGGGTATTTTTTCTATCGGAGATACCATATGCGTTTCAAATGAGAAGTTTGCGTATGAGGGAATACCTACGTTTGCGCCTGAGCATTTTGCGAGAGTGCGCCAGATAGATACAATGAAGCGCAAGCAGTTTGTAAAGGGCATCAGCCAGATTGCGCAGGAGGGGGCAATTCAGATTTTCCAGGAGTTCAACACGGGAATGGAAGAGATAATTGTAGGAGTTGTGGGAGTTCTGCAGTTTGAGGTGCTCGAGTACCGTCTCAAGAATGAGTATAATGTCGATATTAAGCTCGAGCCGCTTCCTTATGAGCATATCCGCTGGATAGAAAATCCGGGCGAGATTGATGTGAACAGAATTGTCGGGACGTCTGATATGAAGAAAATAAAAGACTTAAAAGATAATCCTCTGCTGTTGTTTATAAACAGCTGGAGTGTTAATATGGTGTTGGAGCGAAATGAGGGACTTAAGCTCTCAGAATTTGGAAAGAACAGTTAGGGTGATTTAATGAACAAAAGTAAGACAAATATTTTATCATTCAAAAGAATAACAGCAGCCTTTTTGCTTTTGATAATGCTTGGATTTACGGCGGCAGGGATAGGAGCGTACTTTGCGCCGGTTTCGGTAAAGGCGGAAAATGCTGTTGCAACGGGACATGTTAATGCCGGAGTGAGCGGGCTTCGTGTGCGCACGCAGCCGGACACCTCAACGGGCGATAATATAATAACAGTTGTGGATGATTCGTTTACTTTTGATATATACGATACTGTGTATACAAGCGATACATATTATTGGTACAGAATAGGATTTTATCTCAACGGCTCATATACATACGGATATATAAGCGGAGAATTTACCACAAAGGACGTGTCTTATTCGGAGGACGCCGATTTTGAGGCGTATCTTGACGAGCAGGGCTTTCCTGAATCTTATAAGGACGCTTTAAGGCAGCTCCATGCACAGTACCCAAAGTGGGTTTTTGTGGCTGACTATGTAAATAAGGACTGGAATGAGGTCGTTGAAAATGAGAGCGTGCTGGGGCGGAGTCTGATTTATGCAAGCGCAAAGAGCTCGTGGAAGTCGATTGAGCCGGGATGTTATGACTGGAACACCGGAAGCTGGATAGAGCTAGACAGCGGCGGCTGGGTACAGGCGTCTGAGGAGCTTTTGGAGTATGCTCTTGACCCGAGAAATTTCCTGACTGAGCCTTACATATTTATGTTTGAGAGCCTTGCATACAACGCATCTCTTCAGACTGAAGAAGGGCTTAATCAGATAATTGCTGGAACATTTATGGAAAATTCTGATCATGATTTATCCTACAACGGAGAGAGCCATACATATTCGTCGGCGCTGATGCTCGCGGGAAGAGAATCGGGGGTTAGCCCTTATCATCTTGCCACAAGAATTATACAGGAGCAGGGCTCATCCGGCTACGGCGGAAGTATTTCGGGAACTGTGCCGGGCTACAACGGCTTTTATAATTATTACAATCAGGGCGCGGCAATGAGCGGAGGCAACAGCGCCGTTACTAACGGAATGATTTACGCGAGCAGAGAAGACGCGTCGACGCTTCGCCCGTGGAATACTCGAATGAAGTCTATAATCGGAGGAGCGGGAATAATCGGCAGCGGCTATATCGACCGCGGACAGAATACGATTTATTATGAGAAGTTTGATGTTGTTTCTGATTCGCCTTACTGGCATCAGTATATGACAAATGTTCTTGCTCCTAGAAGCGAGGCATCTAATGCATCAGAGGCATATTCTTCTTACACTAAGCAGAATACCGGACTTGTGTTTACTATACCTGTATATAACAATATGCCACAGGAGGCTTGTCCGCTGCCTGACGGCGACGGAGACCCTAACAATCTGCTGTCTGATTTAAGCGTGGATAATTTTAAACTTACGCCTACCTTCAGCAGATATACAACAGAATACAGTCTTATTGTCGAGAACAGTGTAGACAGTGTGACGATAAATGCGTCAGCAATATCAGGCTCGGCAGATATAGATGGCACGGGTGCGCACAGTCTTGATGTCGGCGGCAATAACATAGAAGTTACGGTGACTGCGCAGAACGGCTCACAGAGAAAGTATTATATAAATGTTGTCAGAAAGGAAGCTGAGCCTCCAAAGGAGCCGGATACACCGGAAACACCTGAAAATCCGGATAATCCTGAAACTCCTTCGTTCAGTACGGATTACAAGCTGGATGAAGAGCGCGGATTTATCTCGGGAATAACAGTCGGCGACAATATTTCAACGGTCTTAAATTCCGTAAATATATCAGGCGGAGCAACAAGCGCGGTTTATAATAAAAACGGCGGGCTCAAAAACGGCAGTGATATAATTGCAACCGGGGACCGTCTTGTGATAACCGATTCGTCAGGAAAGGAAATTGCCGGATATACGTTTGTCGTGTATGGGGATATTGACGGCAATGGAAGCGTGGATTTGGTTGAAATAGTTTACATAAAGAGACACTTGCTTGGAAGTTCAAAGCTTGAGGGGGCATATCTGGAGGCGGCTGACGCCAACAGAAGCGGTGAAGTTGATTTGGCGGATATTGTTTCCGTGAAAAATCAGCTTTTAGGACGCAAATTAATAAAGCAGGATTAAATTCAATTAGGAGACTGAATAATGAAAAAAAAATTAAACTATTTTTGCATTGCCCTTGCGTCTGTTTTGGTGTGCCTTTTGTGCTCAAATGGAGCACAGACTTACGCGGCGGGAAGCGTCAGCTCGAGCGTCAGCTCCGTGAGCGGTGAGATAGGGGAGACCAAGACGGTAGACGTCACAATCTCGTCGAGCGAAGAAATATGGGCGACAGAGCTTATTCTGAGCTACGACCCTGAAATGGTTGAAATCACAGGCGGAGTTGACACCAGCGCCGCAGGCACGGCAAGGCTTATAGATACAGGCACTTACAGTACAAAGACATTTTCGATTTCTGTTAAAATTTTAAAAAACGGCTCGTCGGAGTTAAGCGTATCCGAGGGCTCGAAGGTATGCAATATTGGCGGCGAGTACATGCAGGTTTACGGCTCCTCAGGCTTGATAACCGGAATTACGCAGGAAAACTATTCGGGCGACAATTCGCTCTCATCTCTTGAGATAAGCCCGGGAAGCCTTTACCCTTCATTTTCATCTGATACAACCTCATATTCGGTATCGGTTGAAAACAGCTGTGAGCGTCTTGCCGTGAGCGCTTACGCAAATGATGATAATGCGTCGGTATCAGTTTCGGGAACGTATTTAAGCGTGGGAACTAACTATATATATGTGACAGTGACGGCTGAAAACGGTGAACAGCGTACATATACGCTCCGTGTGACAAGGGCGGCAGGTGAAAGTGAAACACAGCAGGAGGAGAGCCAGACTCCGGAAGAAAGTACAGAGGACGGCGGACAGCTTGTAAATGTCAGTGTGAACGGAACTGAATTTATAATATCTGACGATTTTGCGATGCATCCGCTTCCGTCGGGCTTTTCCGAGGCGGATTATGAGTACGGCGGACAGTCGGTAAAGGCGGGAGTCGGCTATTCCGGCAAAGTTGTTATAATGTATCTCGATGCAGTTATATCTTCTGGGCAATCCGGATTTTATGTGTATGACAGCGTATCAAAGACATTTTCCAGATATAATGAAATACAGCAGCCGCAAATCAGCTATATTATTCTTCCTGTAACCTCTTCAATGGAGCTTCCGTCAGGCTACAGAATTGAGGAAGCGCAGATAAACGGCGTTAATGTCAGTGTGCTTAAGGGAAGCAGCGATGAGTACTGCGTTTTTTACGGCATAAACAGTGACGGAATATCAGGCTGGTACAGCTATGACTATAAATATAATACAATACAGCGCTTTTTTGCCTTTCCTGATACGATAAAATCACAGAGCGAAGCACAGGGCGTATCGGCTGACGCAGATAATTCCGGTTTCTTTTCGGGAAGCATGTTCTGGAAAATTATAAGCCTTGCGTCGGCCGCCGTAGCGGTAATTTCAATAATAACAGCGTGTGTATGCGCGGCTAAGGCTTCAAAGAACGGAAAAATTGCAAGAGAGCTAGTGGGCGGAAGCTTTGACGACGATGAAGATATATTTGAAGACGACGAGGATTCTCTTGAAGATGAAAATTATTATGACGAGGATTTCGCGGACGGAGAAAACGATGAATATGAAAATACAGAGATTGAAAATGAAGCTTCATCTCCGGAAACGTCCGATGACTCCGTAGAGCTTCTTGACATATCGGAACTGTCAGAAGACAAAGATAATAATACCCGTTAATCGGCATATGAGTTTGATTTGCCGCATGGGTAAATAATAAGAAATACAGCCGGGGTGTTTTTAATGCCTTTGG
>CASFUI010000288.1 GCA_949297565.1 uncultured Eubacteriales bacterium | reverse complement strand
GGTACGCTTTGATGATCGGTGTCCTTTATGCAGAAATTTAAACTGCGTAAACGGGCACCGGTATTTTGTTTGTCCAAAACGGCAATATATTAATATCGCAAGGAAATCAGAAATAAAATAGGAAAGCAGCCGGGTGACACAGTTTTTGTCACAGCGAGGGAGATTGAGGGATAAAGAGCAAAATTACCGGGATAAGGAATTAAATTTAAAAAAAAGGAAACACTCTATTTGAACGGTTATGAATGGTTGTCAAAAACTGTAATTTTAAATATATGGCTATTTAAAAGGAGTGTAACGTATTATGATTGAGCCCGATACAGTGAAATTGCTGCGAGAATGTGATTCCGGAATAAAAATGGGAGTTGCTGCGATTGACGAAGTACTTGATTATGTCCGCGATGAAGAGCTTCGCGGACTTCTCACGGAGTGCAAAGATGAGCATAACAGACTTAAAAGTGAGATACAGGTACTTCTGGACAAGTATCATGATGAGGGAAAAGAGCCAAACCCAATGGCAAAAAGTATGTCATGGATAAAGACAAATGTTAAACTTGTTATGAATGAATCAGATGAAACAATAGCCGACTTAATAACGGACGGCTGCAATATGGGAGTGAAGTCACTGAATAAATACCTCAATAAATATAAAGCTGCCGATGAGCAGACAAAGGATATAACAAAAAAACTTATAAAACTCGAGGAAAAACTTTCTGTTGACATCAGGAAGTTTCTGTAATTGAAATTTTATGATTTGAATAATAAGGCAACCGTACGCTGGCTGGCATTGTGCAGGCGGACGGTTGTTTTTTCGTAATAAATAATATTTTTGTTTGTCGTATTTTTTAACTGTTAAATTAAGCCCTTTTAAAATTGAAAAATTAGTGATAAAATCAATTTCGACATATATATAAATAGTGTGTTTAAGCACACAATAACAGTATTTTTTATTTGATTTTTGAGCAGAGGACAAACCATGAAATTTAAAATATACGAAAATACTCTCCCGGGTGACGCTGTAAAAATAAGAGAAAATGTTTTTGTAAAAGAGCAGGGCTTTGAAAATGAGTTTGATGAAACTGATAAGACGGCAGCACACATAGTCCTGTATGATGAAGAAGCCGGTGACGAGCTGCCGGTTGCCACATGCAGAGTATTTGAGAGCGGCGACGATGAAAATACATATATTCTCGGCAGGCTGGCGGTGATAAAGGCATACAGGGGAAAAAATATAGGAACGGAAATGATACGGGAAGCGCAGCGCTATGTGCTTTCAAAGGGCGGAAAAATAATAGCTCTTCACGCGCAGTGCAGAGTGAGCGGTTTTTATAAAAAACTCGGCTTTTGTGAGTATGGCGGGATTGAGGACGACGAGGGCTGTCCGCATATCTGGATGAGAAAGATTATTGGATGATTATTCTAATTACTTCTGCGTATTTTGGCTTGCGATTATAAAATGTAAATAAAGGTGTTGCATTATCTGAAGCTTTGTGATAGTATCTTCTAAGTGCAAAATACAAATGTCCGCCACAGAAAGACATTAAAGCCGGATACTTCGGGAACATATATAATGGTTTGAGGCGTACACTTGTTATGCAGGCAGGTTACTAAATTTGCAGACAGACTAATAGAAAAAGGGAGAATTTAGACATGAGTGATAAGTTGAGAGTTGGTATACTTGGCGGTACAGGTATGGTTGGACAGCGTTTTATTACACTGCTTGAAAATCATCCGTGGTTTGAGGTTGTTCTTGTGGCAGCCAGCGGCCGTTCAGCAGGAAAGCTTTATGAGGAGGCAGTTGAAGGACGCTGGAAGATGACATCGGCAATGCCTGAGTATGTCAAGAAAATGACTGTCTATGATATGGATAAGGATTTTGATGAGATAGTTTCAAAGGTAGATTTCGTGTTCTGTGCGGTAAATATGCCTAAGGATGAGATTAAAGCTCTTGAGGAGAGATATGCAAAGGCCGAGGTGCCTGTTGTGTCTAACAACAGCGCTAACCGCTGGACTCCTGATGTTCCTATGGTTGTACCGGAAATCAACCCTGAGCATCTTGAGGTTATAGAGGCACAGAGAAAGAGACTTGGAACTACAAGAGGTTTTGTATGTGTAAAGCCTAACTGTTCTATTCAGAGCTATACACCGGCGCTTCATGCACTTAAAGAGTTTGAGCCAAAGCTTGTTGTGGCAACAACATATCAGGCTATTTCTGGAGCGGGAAAGACTTTCGAGCAGTGGCCTGAAATGGTTGAGAATATTATTCCTTACATAGGCGGCGAGGAAGAGAAGAGCGAGAAGGAGCCGTTGAGACTCTGGGGCAAGGTTGAGAACGGACAGATTGTTCCGGCAGCGGAGCCTGTTATAACATGCCAGTGCATCCGTGTTCCTGTTCTTGACGGACACACGGCGGCAGTATTTGTCAATTTTGAGAAGAAGCCGACGAAGGAGCAGATAATAGAAAAATGGAGAAGCTTTAAGGGCGTGCCTCAGGAGCTTGACCTTCCGAGCGCTCCTAAGCATTTTATCCAGTATCTTGAGGAGGATGACCGTCCTCAGGTTAAGCTTGATGTAAATTATGAAAACGGTATGGGGATTTCTCTCGGACGTCTCAGAGAGGACAGTGTATTTGACTACAAGTTTGTAGGTCTCTCGCACAATACGCTCAGAGGCGCGGCAGGCGGCGCCGTACTTATCGCGGAGCTCTTAAAGGCAAAGGGATATATCACAAAGAAATAAATATCTGTTTATAATACCGCTTGGCTCGGTTGAACGAGCCGGCGGTATTTTTTTGATATAGGAAAGCTTTCGCATTCCTATATCAAAAAAGCGCTTCACAAAAATATGCGCACTCGCTTGAAAGGAGGATGTCGGCAAAAGCCGACTGCGCTCGGCGCGGAAAAATGCGCTTCACGAAAAGAGCATGATATTTGATCGGCGGGAATGTGCGAAGCACATTTTTATCTTGTAAACTTTGTCTGTTTAAAGTAAAATAAATATTTAGTTTGGAAAGCGAGGATATTAATTTTGGGAAATAATCATTTTTACGCGATGCTGTCCAGAATGAAATATATTAACAGATGGGGGCTTATGCGCAATACAAGAGATGAAAATATAAGCGAACACAGCCTTGAGGTGGCGTTTATCGCGCATGCGCTCGGTATTATAAATAATGAGATTTTCGGAGGAAACATTGATGCGCAAAGACTTGCGCTTATTGGAATGTATCATGATGTGACTGAGATTATCACGGGAGATATGCCTACTCCGGTAAAATATTACAGTCCTGTGATAAGAAACGCGTATGCAGAGGTTGAGCGCGTTGCAAAGGATGAGCTGCTTGAGGGGCTGCCTGAGAAAATGAGAAAGTATTATGACGGGCTTTTGCTTGAGACAGCGGAGGACGGCGAGCTCTGGAGATTTGTAAAGGCGGCAGACAAGCTTTCTGCTTTAATCAAATGCCTTGAGGAACAGCAGATGGGAAATAAGGATTTTGCGGACGCGCAGAGTACTATCGAAAAGTTTCTTAATGATTTAAAGCTGCCGGAGGCGGATTATTTCATGAAAGAATTTTTACCTGCCTACAGCATGACATTGGATAAATCCGGCGCAGGACAGGGTGAGTAAATATGGGTAAATCAGTATTTATAGCGGAAAAACCGAGTGTGGCGCAGGAATTTGCGAGAGCTTTACATCAGAATTTTTCGAGAAAGGACGGATTTCTTGAATCTGAAAATTATATTGTAACATGGTGCGTGGGTCATCTTGTGACTATGAGCTATCCCGAAAAATACGATGAAAGACTTAAACGCTGGAGTTTTGATACTCTTCCGTTCCTGCCTGAGAAGTTTCTCTATGAGGTTATACCTGCTGTTGCAAAGCAGTTTAATATTGTTAAGGGACAGTTAAACCGCGAAGATGTAGAGACGATTTATGTCTGCACCGATTCGGGGCGCGAGGGTGAGTACATTTACAGACTTGTGCGGCAGCAGGCGGGCGTTCATGATAAAAAGGAAAAGCGTGTGTGGATTGATTCGCAGACTGAGGAGGAAATTCTCAAAGGAATAAAGAATGCAAAGGATTTATCCGAATATAATAATTTAAGCGATGCCGCATATCTTCGCGCAAAGGAAGATTACCTCATGGGAATTAATTTTTCGCGGGTGCTGACGCTTAAATACGGCAGAAATATTTCAAATTATCTGAAGACAGACAGGACGGTTGTATCAGTCGGGCGCGTTATGACCTGCGTTCTCGGTATGATTGTGAGAAGAGAGCGCGAGATACGCGCCTTTGTGAAAACGCCGTTTTTCAGAGTAGTGACGCAGGCTAAGCTTCAGGATGCGGTCGGAGAAAATGGGACTGAGACTGAACAGGGCAAAACGTTTGAGGCTGAGTGGAAAGTTACCCCTGACAGCAGATATTACCAGACGCCGTTTTTATATAAGGAAAACGGATTTAAGGACAGGCAGAAAGCTGAGGAACTTGCAGACTATCTCTCACAGCCGCTTCCGGCGGAGGGCGTTATCGACGTCATAGAGAGAAAGAAAGAGACAAAAAATCCGCCCCTGCTGTATAATCTGGCGGAGCTTCAGAACGAATGCTCAAAGCTGTTTAAAATAAGTCCGGACCAGACATTGAATATTATCCAGGAGCTTTATGAGAAAAAGCTCGTCACATATCCGAGAACTGACGCAAGAGTTCTCTCAACGGCAGTCTGTAAGGAGATAAGCAAAAATATTTCGGGACTTCTGAACTTTGCGCCGGTCAGGGCATTTGCGGAAGAAATTTTATCAGATAAAAAATATGCGGGCATAGAGAAGACGCGCTACTGTGATGATAAAAAAATAACGGACCACTATGCGGTTATTCCGACAGGTCAGGGGTTTGGAGCTCTTAAAGGTCTGTCGCAGACAGCGGTGAGAACATATGAGATTATAGTCAGAAGGTTTCTTGGCATTTTTTATCCTGCGGCACAGTACAGCAGGGTG
>CASFUI010000287.1 GCA_949297565.1 uncultured Eubacteriales bacterium | reverse complement strand
TACTTCCAAATGTTAATGAATCCTGCTTTGTTGACATGAATATAGGAAACCGTTACGAGGGATATGTTGCCAGAGAGCTGCCTTCTGTAATATGGCAGATGTTCAGATGTATTTCTTCCAAGCGTGAAAAAAATTATGTATCCGGCTATTCAAACGGAGGGTACGGATGTCTGCACACGGCTTTGAAATATCCGGAAAAGTTTTCAAAGGTCGGAGCTTTTTCTGCCGGGGATAAGGCTGATGCTGTATTTTTAAATGATGGAAGCGAAAAATCAGTCAACAGAATAAGACTTTTCGGTGATGGAGATTTACACAAAAACGATTACGGACTTACATATCTTGCAGACCGTCTGATAGAAAAAAATGGGCCTAAGCTTGAAATTTACCATGCATGCGGAGGAAAAGACCCATGGCTTGATATGAATCATATTGTGCGGGACTATTTTCTTGATCATAATAAATATTTTGATTATACTTATGATGAAATTGACTCTCTTGGGCACGAGTGGAAATTCTGGGAAATTGAGTTAAAGAAATTTCTTGATTTTGCGGGACTGAAAGAGATACAGGATTAAAAATTTAAGTTTTTTATATCTAAAAATTATGTTAGTCTTGTAATGAAATATAAGTCTTGGGAGGAAAATCATGAGGGACATCAATGTCAGTGAAATAACAAAAAATATTAAAGAAATGTGTATCGAGGCAAATCATTTTCTTTCAGATGACATGAAAGAAGTTTTTTGCAGAGCAGTCGACACAGAGCAGTCAGAACTTGGAAAGCTTGTACTCAATCAGCTAAATGAAAATCTTGAGATTGCCTCAAGAGATATGATTCCTATCTGTCAGGATACAGGAATGGCTGTTATATTTATTAATGTCGGTCAGGAAGTTCATCTGGTTGGAGGAGATATTACTGAAGCTGTAAACGAAGGTGTAAGACAGGGATATGTCGAGGGCTATCTTCGAAAATCCGTTGTTTCAGACCCGCTGATAAGGGAGAACACAAATGACAACACACCGGCTGTAATACACTTTTCCATTGTTCCGGGAGATAAGGTTGACATAACAGTTGCTCCAAAGGGATTTGGAAGCGAGAACATGAGCAGAGTGTTTATGCTTAAACCTGCCGACGGAATTGATGGAGTAAAAGAGTCAATTCTCACAGCAGTAAAAGACGCAGGTCCTAATGCATGCCCTCCTATGGTTATCGGAGTAGGTATCGGCGGTACGTTTGAGAAATGTGCAATTCTTGCAAAAAAGGCACTTACGAGAGATTTGAATAAAAAATCCGATATACTGTATGTTAGAGATTTGGAGTCTGAAATGCTTGAAAAGATAAATCAGCTCGGTATAGGTCCGGGTGGACTTGGCGGAACTCAGACAGCACTTGCTGTGAATATTGAGACTTATCCTACGCATATTGCAGGTCTTCCTGTTGCGGTAAATATATGCTGTCACGTAAACAGGCATGTTCACAGGGAAATATAGAATTAATGCGCAAAAGGCGGAGCAGAAATGAGGTCAGATATGGAAAAATATATTAAGGCGCCGATAAGTGATGAGGATGCTAAAAATCTCAGGTCTGGAGATTATGTATATATAACGGGAACTATTTATACGGCAAGGGATGCCGCTCATAAAAGAATGGCTGAGGCTTTGGCTGAGGGAAAGCCGCTTCCTATTGATATGAAAAATAATATTATTTATTATATGGGACCTTCTCCTGCCAGAGAGGGACGTCCTATCGGCTCGGCAGGTCCGACAACATCCAGCAGAATGGATAAATATGCTCCTGATTTGTTGGATTTGGGGCTGAAGGGTATGATTGGAAAAGGAAAGCGCTCAGATGCGGTAAAAGCTGCTATTATGAGAAACGGCGCGGTATATTTTGCTGCTGTCGGCGGCGCGGGCGCACTGCTTTCACAGCGCATCAAGTCATCAGAGGTTATTGCGTATGATGATTTGGGAACAGAGGCAATCAGAAGGCTTGAGGTCGAAAATTTTCCTGTCATTGTCGTAATAGACAGCGAGGGAAATAATTTATATGAAACAGCAGTAAAATAGTAACAGTTCAGCCATAAGCTGTATGACGAGCAAATCATGCTTGCATGAATCTGCCTGTTGTACAGTTTATGGTTGAGCGCCCGATCACAAGCCAACTTTGCATCAAAATATGCTGCAAAGTTGGTTGTGAAGCAGCGGGAAAGCCCCTCCAGCGCGGCTTTGCGAATGGCGTGGGCTTAACTGTTACATAAAATATTAAAAAGTTTACAAAATAAGTTGACAATACATAGAGCCTTTGATATAATCTACTTTGCGTTTAGCAAAATTTAAAAAAATTAAATTTGGAGAAATACTCAAGAGGCTGAAGAGGCGCCCCTGCTAAGGGTGTAGGTCGGGCAACCGGCGCGAGGGTTCAAATCCCTCTTTCTCCGCTTGGCAGAGGAAATTGCTGTAAGTCAGATTTATCTGATTTACAGCTTTTTTCATTACATGGCAAAGTCCATTGGTCTCCATATGTAATGAGAAAAATTTTTTATATAAAATACAAACGCCGCAATATGAAGAAATAGAGATATAGTGTAAATACAATATATAAAACTCAATATATTGTATTTGAAAAATATTCATGAAATTTTTTGTAAAAAAATCAAAAAATGTGTTGACAAGCCGTAAAGCGGGTGCTATTATATACAAGTCGCCGCGAGCGACACAATAAAAGAAATGTCTTGAAAGCCTTGACACATGGGCATTTAAGGCGGACAGAACCTTGATAACTGAACAGTAAAACAACCCTGAAAATTCTTAAAGAATTTCAAGAACGAACGGACATGGAAGTAAGCCTTGAAAGAGGCTGATGGAAATGTCGCCTTAAAAAACAGTACATCATCCTGGAAGCAGGGTGGTGAACGGATTAGATTAGCCAGTTTGTGCTGGCTGGAGATTAAAAGCTTATAAAGAAGCAAAAACTTTTT
>CASFUI010000286.1 GCA_949297565.1 uncultured Eubacteriales bacterium | reverse complement strand
GGCGTTTTTAAATCTGTCTAAAACATATTGTATGCCTGTATCACAGATTGCACAGCAGATAAGCATGATGGCTATGGCTCTTGCGGGTGCTGAGAGAATTTTCAGACTCATAGACGAGCAGCCGGAAAAAGACGGCGGCGACGTTACGCTTGTGCATGTTAATAATAACAACGGAGTTTATGAGGAAACAGAAAACAGAGACGGAATCTGGGCATGGAAATGCCCTGACGGAAGCGGCTCGTTTAAATATGTGCCTCTTAAGGGTGAAATAAGGTTTGAGGATGTTGATTTCGGGTATACGGATAAAAAACTTGTTCTTCACGGTATTAATCTATGGGCTAACGAGGGACAGAAAATCGCATTTGTCGGCGCTACCGGAGCCGGTAAGACTACAATCACAAATCTTATCAACCGCTTTTATGACCTGAATGACGGAAAAATATTTTATGATAATATAAATATAGAGAGAATAAGAAAAAAGGATCTGCGTCATTCAATGGGAGTAGTTCTTCAGGATGTAAATTTATTTACGGGAACTATTATGGAGAATATAAGATACGGAAATCTATCCGCGACAGATGAAGAGTGTATTGCCGCGTCAAAGCTTGCCAATGCGCATGACTTTATAATGAGACTTCCGAACGGCTATGACACTGTGCTTACACAGAACGGCGCAAGCCTCTCACAGGGACAGAGGCAGCTTATTTCTATTGCCAGAGCTGCCGTTGCCAATCCGCCTGTAATGATACTCGACGAGGCTACTTCGTCTATTGATACCAGAACAGAGAGTCTTGTTCAGCAGGGAATGGATAATCTCATGAAGGGAAGAACTGTATTTGTAATTGCACACAGACTTTCAACAGTAAGAAATTCAGACGCCATTATGGTGCTTGACCAGGGAAGGATTATAGAGCGAGGCTCTCATGATGAGCTGATAGACAAAAAGGGAGTTTATTACAGTCTCTATACGGGAGCATTTGAATTGTCTTAATAAAAATATTATATTGTATTTAAACATATTTTATTGCTTACAGACAACATATTATGTATACTTATAATCATATACACCACGGTAAGCGGATGGGTATTTGACCCTGCTGCATCCATTTTAGAAAATAATTATCTGTAACGATAAGTGGAATTGAGGAGGATTTATGCCAAACGTCAACGGAAGCATGTTTAAAAACAATCAAAAACAAAAGAAAAAGGTCAACCCGATAGTCGCACTTATTTTTGTAGCAGTGCTTGCTTTGCTGCTTATAGGTTTGCAGTATTTTCTTCTGGATGTTCAGACGGAGATTTATAAGCAGCAGCAGCTCGAGTCTTCTCAGGCTGCCGAGTAAAGAATGAAAAGTTCTGATAAAAACATAATAGTGCAGTGTTTGACACAAAATAAGCGCCCCATGAGCCGGATTTAAGGTATGGCTCATGGGGCAGTTTAAATTTACTCTGATACGGTGATTTTATGCGGTAATTGTTGTGCCGCTCTTTCCCGCAAGGCTAAGCTTAGCTTTGTCGAGATTTGATATAACAGCCTTTCTGCTGGAATCTGCTGTGACAAAACGGATTGAGGCGTCTACCTTAGGAAAGGTAGTCTTTGCAGGGAAATGACCTGCTTTGATATATCCGTGAAGCTCTGAAGCAGATACTTTGTCAAATTCTTTTTCGTTAGGTGTTCCCTTCTCAATAGTCAGGCGGTCGTAAGCTGTAAGGAAAAGCAGAGTACTTGCGCCTACAAGCTCAGCCAGCTTTGCTGCTGTGTAATCCTTTTCTATAATCGCGCTCGCGCCCTTGAGGTGAGAGCCCTGCTGTAATACAGGAATACCGCCGCCTCCAGCGGCAATTACAATCTGGTCGGCATCAAGAAGCACCTTTACGGCATCAATCTCATAAATATCGATAGGCATAGGAGAGGCTATTATTCTCCTGAAACGCCCAGGCTCCTCCTCTATAACATAGTTTCCCTTTTCTTCTTCAGCCTCAGCTTCCTCTTTTGTCATATATCTTCCGATAATCTTGGAAGGCTCGCTGAAAGCGATGTCAAACGGGTCAACACGGACCTGTGTGATAATTGTTGAGACAGTTTTGTAAATGCCCCTGTTTAAGAGCTCCTCACGGATAGCATTCTGCAAATCGTAGCCTATGTAGCCCTCGCTCATGGCGCCGCACACAGACATAGGAGCAACAGTTCTGTCATTAGGGTTTAAACGTGCAAACTCCGTCATTGCGGTCTGTATCATTCCGACCTGAGGACCGTTGCTGTGCGTTATAACAATCTGATACTTTGCCTCTGCCAAATCAGCTATGGCTGAAGCAGCTTTTTTAACATTATTTTGCTGTTCAGGGAAGGTTTCGCCAAAAGCATTTCTTCCGAGAGCGACAACTATTTTTTTATTTTCCATGATTAACCTCGTTTCTGCACGACACGTTTTTCTTACGCTGGCATATGATAAATTATTATAAAGTATTTATATATAAAAATCAAATTTTAAACCTGGATTTTTAAAAAATCAAACGGTGTGGAGGATAGACGGAAAATGCAGGTTGGCGTTGCGGTTATGGATACAGGAATATTCAGGCACAGAGATTTTGAAAACAGAATTATAGGTTTTGCCGATTTTGTAAACGGCAGAAAATATGTTTACGATGATAACGGACACGGCACTCATGTAGCAGGGATTATTGCGGGAGACGGCAGAAGCTCTCAGGGTAAGTACAGAGGAATTGCGCCGAAGGCTGTTCTTATAGGGGTTAAAGTCCTCGATAATGCGGGTAACGGAAAAATAAAAAATGTAATCAGAGGTGCGGACTGGATAATAAAAAATAAGGACTATTACAATATTCGGGTGGTAAATATCTCTTTTGGAACAAGAGCCGGTATAAAACAGCAGGTATCTGTAAGTACGGAGGATGAAACGGAGGAGGAAGAGCTTGTTGAAGCCGTCGAGAGAATGTGGGACAGCGGTCTTATTGTTGTTGCGGCTGCGGGAAATAACGGGCCGGGAAACGGAAGTGTGACAGCTCCGGGAACAAGCAAAAAGATAATAACAGTCGGAGCCTTTGATGACAGGAAATATTTTTCCGGGAGGGGACCGACTACGGAATGTGTCATAAAACCTGAAGTTGTTGTGACAGGAACAAATATTATTGCGTGCAGCAACAGGCAGGGAAGATATTCGTCCAAGAGCGGAACATCAATGGCTGCTCCCATTGTCAGCGGGGCTGTCGCGAGAATGCTTGGACAAAATCCGTATGTCACGCCTAAAGAGGTAAAAATATGGATGAAGTCGTGCTGCAAAAAAATTAATATTCCATATAATCAACAGGGGTGGGGGATGCTTGATATTGCAAAATTTGTTGCAGGATAAAAAATTTTTAAAAATCATATTGTAAATATATAAAAATAATGGTATAAATAATACAGGCGCCTATAAATAAAACTAACAGGGGGTTATATACCGAGTTGTACTTATGTTTTTACAAAGGAAAAGGTGAAAACCGGTCAGTCGGGCTGGCAGCTGATTTAGAAGAAAAAATTGAAAATTACGGAATTGAGGTGACCGGCATGGAGGTACAGGTGGAAGACTGCATGCTGGCTGCCGATGAACAGAAAAGCTATTTAATTATTTTTGAAAATAATAATGAGGAAAATAAAAATCTGACAGGTGACTGGTATACGGTTGATATGATGAATATGTCATACGATACCGTTATAGACCTGCTCAGATTGCAGAAGTATGCAGTTGTTATAGTATCTGAGGGGCTTTTTGCGCAGCTTGATAAATTGGTGGAACTGGATGTGCTAAGAAAGCTTTTTTCAGAGGGTGAGGTTATTGTGTTTACGGTTGTGAGCGTTCGGGAGTCACAGAACGGTTTTCCAAGAAGGGCAAAGTGGCTTGAGAAGACCTGTCTGCTGTATTGTTACGATGAAGATGACGTAAGCAGAGCTGCCGCAAAGATAGCAAGGAATTACTGGCGGGACATGCTGGCGGCGGATAACGATACTTTTGACATTCAAGAGAAAGCCTCGGTATCGAGACACAAAAGGTGTATAGATACAGTACTTTCACATTTTGCAGGCAATATGCCTGCATACAAGGAGGAATTAAGCGCAATGAGATACTGTATGCTTGATATGATGAAAAATTTATAGTATACTGTGCTCGTTGAACATGTAATTTATATGTGCCGGTTTTTGCGGTGGGTAATACGGCAGAAACCGGTGCATATTTGTGTGAGTTCAGTATATTTATTTGGAGGATTATTTAATGATTAGTGCAAATAACGTAACACTTCGTATTGGAAAGAAAGCGCTGTTTGAAGATGTTAATATTAAGTTTACTGAAGGCAACTGCTATGGTCT
>CASFUI010000285.1 GCA_949297565.1 uncultured Eubacteriales bacterium | reverse complement strand
CGTCTCCACGCCTCTCCAAACACATCGACCTTAATCCCCGCGTCAAGCAGCACTTTAACTGTCTTTTCCCTGTAATAAAATGAAACTGCTCTTACCGCCTCGCATGACTTATGCAAAAGCACAACAAACTCTCGAGGCGTAACCTCCCGGCGGTTTTTTTCAAGCACACAGCCAAGCGCCTCCTCAGCGCTCTGCTTAGGGTTGTTTTTGAGCTGATTAACCATCTGCCATGACAGCCGTCTTATATCCCCGGGGAGCGTCCTTATAACAGCCAGACGCTCGCGGTAATCGTTATATGTGGCGACGAACGAAATATCCATAGTCTTTTTAAGTCCGGAAAGCTCCGACCTCATACGCCTGCCTATAATTCCCGCCGGCGGAAAATGCCATACATTTTTGACATACGGATAATATTTTCTAATGTAATCCGCATAGCTTTCGTCCTGCTGAAGCACATAAAAATCATTTACGGGAAGCATTAAAAAATAGCTGAGATACAGCGGATGGTCAAATATATAATTAAACTTAGGACACTTAAAAATATTTCCCGCCAGCTCGCCGCTTTGAAGCTGTTTTGTAAAGAAAGCCGTCTGAAACCCTATAACAGCTCTGTAATCTCTCGTCATTGCCGCCTTCAGCTCATCGGTTGAGCCGCCCTCAAGATTTATTATCTGTACGTTCTGTCCCTTTTTTCTGAGGGCTCTGCTAAGCTCAGAGGCAAATGACGCAAGCGCTCCGTTGCACTCAATTTCCCCGGTAAACAAAAGAACGGGTCTGGTGTCCGCGTCAACCGAAGCAAACACAGGCTGTCTGGCTATCATTTCTTTTGCGCGCTCCCCGAAATAATCCTGTATGCCATATTGGCTCGCCTGCATATACAAATTTGAAAAAATATCATTAAATATATTCATGCTTTTGAGCCTGCGCACATATTTTCCAAGCAAATAAGCATATGTAAAATAGTTTTCCTTAAAAATCACAGGAGAGAGCTCTGACGAAACGGCGCAAAAGCCCTCCACGCAGTTAAAGTCACACGCCCTGAGCAGCAATTCATAATCCTCGGCACACGGCAGCTTCTCATTCCAACCGCCGATAACGCCAAAGCTCTCACGATTGACAACTACATATGAGGCAGACTGTATTCCCTCGGAAAAATATTTTTTAAAGAGGCTGTCGGCGTCTTTAACGGAATTATACATTTCGTCGCTTAAATTTATGAGACATTTATCCAAAATCCCGTCTTCCAGAATCTGTCCCGCCGTCAAAATAAGCACATGTTCGCATGAGGCGAGCTTAACCGCCTCATTTTTAACCTGTGCTGTATTTTCATATAATTTTTCACTTATATCCTCAAACCGGATTTCATCAGGTATGAACTCCCTCGCCCTGCCGTCAGCGGCATCGGCAACAATACATTCAGTTCTGTCGTCTTTCTGCGCAAGAACACTCTCAACGCTCCCTGCCAAATCGGAAATCTCATCACATCTGATTATGATTACACTCAATAATTCTTCCATAAAATGTATCCCTGCCAACAATATTTTTCTCTCTGTACTGTTGATTTTTATCTAATTTAAACAGCCAGGTATCCTTCACAATTTCACTCCACACATTCATGTCAAATAGTCTGCACGCGTTATGTCTGAAAAAATTAACATCAGAGTTATTGACTTCTACGCTGTCAACGGCATTTCTTACAGTCTCAAGCTTTTCATACGCAATATCAATAAAAAAATCAATTATAGAATATTTAACAAGCTCATCTTTATATCTGTAATACTCGTCGAATGCCTCCATAACAAAGCCAAACAGAGGAAATCCGGCGTTACCCTTTATAAAATCGCTTGACCATAACAATTTGACAATATCAGAAGCGCCTTCTGACGTTTTGCTTTTTAAACTATAAAATCCCGATTTGCCGATAACCTGATTAATCCTGTCATCACAGACAAAATACGAAGCGTCTATCCACACGCCCCCGTACCTGTATAAAAGCTCCATGCGAAGCCTCTCAGACAGCGTGTCCGGATTAATTTGTCCGGCATTAAATTTATCTATAATCTCAGGTGAAAACGCTGCGTACTCCTGACAGTTGGAGAGAGTAATAATATAAAGCTCGCATTTTTGCCTGTCAATATTCCTTCTAACGCTTTCTATACATCTTCTGACAGTTTCCGGCTCGTTATCCTCGCCGTTCCAGCTGCATATCCACACAGGCGTCCTGCCGTCAGCGCCTGCACTTTTATTAATCGGAGGCAAAGACTGCTGCCTTCCGTCTCTGTATTTCTGTAAAATATTTCCTGTAATCTTTAACAATAAATCGCGCACAAGAACCTTTAATTTACTGTGTTTATCCAACTCGTCAGAATCCATCATCTCAACCTGCTGTTCCTTGACACGGTACTCATTTTTCAGCAGCCAGACCTTAATAAGCCTCTCAGACAGAAATCCGAATACTCTTTTCTGATAATCATCTCTGTCCGAAATGTCAATGCGCTTCTGTACCTCAAACAATATATCAAACAGCCAGCCGCAATACTCGTCGTAAACCTCTTTTCTGGCGACCAGCATATTGCAGAAATTCATTAGCTTTGAATTCTGCATATATTCAAACGCCTCCGAGTAATCGGGATATTTTTCAAGAATAACCTGACGGCAGACCTCTAAATCAGAGCCTATGTGTCTCTCCGCATAATGCTCTTTTACAGTATCACAATTCACTGCGCCGTTTGCCGGAATTATTATATCGTAGTTCTCAAGAGTTCTTTCTATATATTCTTTTGTGAGCATTCTCCCGTTATTGACGAAAAAACGCCTGTAATGGCATATCCCGATAATATCGCACTCATGATTTTTCCAAAGCCAGTAAAGACCTGTAAGCTCGCAGTAGCTTTTATTTTCAGATGAAATATTATCGCCCGTATTATCCCCCTGATACCCCAAATCACCGGAAAGAGCCCTTCCTACATGAAGTGTTTTGTATATATCATCCTTTACTCCGGGATAATTTTTATGTGTTATGACCCACATCTCTGTTCTCACAATCTTATCCTCCTATGCAGGATTTAAAACCTCTCTTAATTCACTGAAACGACACCAGCACGCATCTGTCATCTCCAATATTAAGACTCTTAATATCGGACGCATTTTCCAAAAACGGCACATCATACTCATATGTAAGCAAATACGTACAGTTTTTAGATATACGTCTTATAAATTTTCCCCTGTCCGCTTTTACGACCGCGTCGCTCAGCATTACAGCCAGATCAAAATAAATTTCATTCAGCTTGTCAAATTCCTTCTCGTCTATAATTTTATCATAAATTGTTCCGTATACTCCGAGAGTTTTTGCTTTATCCGTGCAGATGCCTTCTATAAAACAGCTCTCCGGAACTTCCTTATTCAGTATTCTTCTTGAAACACCACCGACCGACTTATAAAACATACCTATGTCCAAAACCCTTTTCGGCTCAAGCTGCTCCATAACCTCGCAGTATATGTACAAAATATTAGAGCTTGTAATCATAATCTCCCTCGTTTCCGCGCTGCTTTTTGTGCTGTTTTCTGCGCATCAGGTTTGTGTCTGTGCTGCCGCCACAAACCTGTCTGCGAAAGAATTAAAAAATCCTTTAACTTTTTAATTTCCCTCAAAATAAGAACTTTTATAAAAGGTTACAGCCCTGTCTTTCTGCACATTTTCATAACCTCGAAAAATTCCTGTCTGTTAATGTCTGTGTCAAGCAGCCTGACAAGCAGCTTTTGCATCTCTGACAGCTCTTCCTTCACATATTTATTAGATGATGCCGCAGGCATAATTTTATTTATATAAGACTTAAGCTCGCAGTATGCCTCATATGAGGGCTCCTCATACCTCAGCGCAAGCATCTTTATAACTCCGAGCCAGCACGTAATAAGCATATCAAATTCAGCCTCATCGCGAAAATTATATAAAGCACCACGATTGACATACTCCTGATATTTTAATTTGTTTACCGTGAGCATATCGCTGCTGTATGGATTGTTCTTTTTAAGCACTGTCGATTCAGTATTTACGAAATAGTGATAATACTTTTTATCAATAAGCGAAACCTTTCCTGCATAGAGATACAAAAGCGAGCCCCAGCATATATCCTCATAGGCAAGTCTCTCCGGAAATCTTATATTATTATCTGTGAGCAGCGCTTTTCTGATAACCTTATCCCAGCACCCATAACCGATACAGTTTGAGATAATAAAGTTCTTTCTCTTATCGTCAGTATCAATGCAAAGCCTGTCAATCCTTCCGCTTCCCGCATCAATATGCTTGCTCGGATTATGAATATCAGTATTTACCTGCTGGCTATCCGCAGGTTTTCCTACATCTCTTATAAATCCGCACCGCGCAATATCAGCATCGTAATCTGTAATTTCATTGAGCATATTTTCATACATATCACGCTCAACCCAGTCGTCGCTGTCAGCATACCCCACATATACTCCTTCGGCATAACCAAGACCGATATTCCTCGCCCTGCCCTGTCTGCCGTTCTCACCGCAGCGAACAGCCTTAAGCATATCAGGATATTTTTTTTCATATTCGCAGATAATATCCCATGTAGAGTCTGCAGAGCAGTCATCGACAAGAATTATCTCATACCTGCTTTTGTCAAGCGTCTGGTTTATAAGAGAATCAACACATCTGAAAATATATTTTTCCGCGTTGTAACACGGAACTATAATGCTAAGTTGTCTCATATCAGCCTTTCATTAATTAAACCTTTAAGTTTGGTTGAACTCGTACTTTGGGTATATGGGAAAAATACCATTGAGGCGCCGTTCTTTTCCAAAAATTCCTTTTCCGCAAGCCATACGGGGTCATGTTCATAATCGCTCCCCGAAAACTGGGCGTCGAAATGATACAACAACCATGCATCCCTCGTTCCCGAATAGTTGTATGGGATTTCTACCGCCTCGTCTACATACCTGCATGAGCGCACCATCTCTATGCGCTCTTCAAAAGGAACAAACGGCTCTGTTTTCTTTTGTATTTTTACTCCGTCATCTGACACAACTCCGACAATCAGGTAATCACAC
Source organism: uncultured Eubacteriales bacterium (assembly GCA_949297565.1). Classification (GTDB taxonomy): domain Bacteria; phylum Bacillota; class Clostridia; order Lachnospirales; family Lachnospiraceae; genus Lachnospira. Next base: position 1,997 of record CASFUI010000285.1, on the reverse strand, counting down.
ATTTCTTTAGCCCGCTTAAACATATTGAGATGTCCGACGTGAAATAAGTCAAAAACTCCCGCAACATATCCTACATGATAAGGCTTTTTCTCCCCGGCACTTATGCTGTTATCTTTATGCGTTTTATCTTCGTGTCCCTCATTTACATTGGCTGCACTGTCATTGAGGAGTTTTCTCGGATACTCAACAGCCGGATTATATATATGATAATCTGTTATGCCCATCTGTTCAAGCTGGCGTACAGTTCCAAGATAATTTTTTATGCATATAATAACATGTATCTCTTTATCACAAAAACTTTTTAGAATTTCAGGCTTTTCAATTTTAATGCCTTGAAGCTCCTGCCCCCACTTGGAACTGTCGTTGTCAACAATTCTGTATATATTATAATCTCTTCCGAACTGAAGCAGAAAACGCTCTGTAAATCTTCCGCTTCCGAACAGCACTATTTTCTTATCTTCGACATTCCTGAAAATATCGACAAAAATATTAAAATACTGCTTCATGGAGAAATTAATTTTCTGCCTGTTTGTTGACATCACATTGCCGGAACTTCTGATTTTCTCATTATGCGGCCTCAGCTCTTTCTGATTTCTAAGTTTTTGTATAAATTCGGCATCCTTCTTCTGCCACAGCCTGAGATTGCCGCTGAGCTTGTATCTGTCAAAAAAGAAGTTCTTAGGAATGATTTTTTCCATATATTCCTCGGCTTTCCAATATAACAGATAGACCAGTCTGTATATAATGGCATTGGCATAGCAGTTATCTTCATAAAACTCCTGATCAAAAAACACAAATGAATTTTCTTCCTTATCGGCGCTTAAATAAAAACAATTTATAGGTACCAGGTCCATGTAGCCGCGTTTTAATATAACTCCCAGTCCGTCGCCTTCCCCTTCCTCCTGTACATGCTCAGATGATTTCAATATCAATCCCCTGAAACTGTCAACAGCCGAAATAAACTCTTCCCTGTCTTTCCCTGCCAGACTTCTCAGATAATCCAACGCCGTCGGCGCGTTAATAAAAGGCATGACAAACGAATTATTTTCTGTCCTTGACTCGACAACCGCCAGACCATGTTTTCTTAAATCCTCCGCCTGTTCCTGCAATTTCTGTATCTTGAAACTGCCCTCCGGATAAGCCGGAAGCTTTTCCACGCTCTCCGCCTCGCCAGCTCCGCGTATAATTGTAATCATTGCGTTATCCCTGCCGCGGTCCAATGATAATGTCGCATGAAGTACATTATCAAATGCGCCTTGCTGTGAGTATTCAATCAAATATGAATTAGCCATTGAATGAAACATACCGTTTCGTATTAAGTCGCCGTATAAAACCTCCTCTTCAAGAAATACGGTATCAGGAAAGTTATATGACGGCGAATATCTTGTCGACAAATCTTCTGTAGGAGTGAAACTTTGCGCATATACCAGCTGCGTTTCACGAATATCGGGAAACACGGAATAAAACTTACAGTCCTCCATTCCTGCGCTCTTAAAAATCTCCTCCAATTCATGCCTTGAATAACAACGCCCTTTTATATTCTTCCAGTCCAAAGGCGATATTCTGTGATAATGCTCGATACCGTCAAAATTTCTTCCTGTAAACGGGTCTCTGTCCCCGCAAAAATATCTTATTCCGAGACGGTTATCAGCCGCGACAAGCATATGGCCCTCATTCTTTAAAAGACGCTTAACGCCCTCAAGAAATACAGCCGGATTTTTCATATATTCAAGCGCTCCGATTACCACTGTGTAATCGTATTTTTTCTCCGGCAAAGCCAGACAGGATTTTATGAGCAGATCCTCGTCAGTACAGTCCTGTACGATTATATCCGCAGCGCCGCAGCGCCGTACTAATAACTCTCTCAGCTCCTCGGTGTTTTTATCTGCAATAAGCAGCGCCCTAGTATTTTTTCTGAAGCCATACCAGCTTATAATTCCCTTTGAAAGCTCTTTAACTAATTCATCCGCCTGCATAATAATCTCCATTCCGGAGCG
>CASFUI010000284.1 GCA_949297565.1 uncultured Eubacteriales bacterium | reverse complement strand
GCAGACTGAAAATATGGGTGAAATTTCGGGCGGATGTATGCTTGAGATGCTGTTGTACGCATATAATAATCTGGAAGATTTTAAGATGCTTTTATGCTGTGCGCAGGGAACGCGGTTTGAGGGAATGATAGATGAAATGGTAGACATAGAGATAAAATCGACACATGATTATCAGGCGGTGCTTGAAAGTCTGGGCAGACCGTCGAAGGAGATTGACCCGAAGCTTGAGCATATTCTTGTGACCGGAATGTTCGGAGCTTTCTTTGAATTGATTATTCATGAGATGCCTGTTGAGCAGGCGAAGATTTATCTGGAAGAGCTTAGGGAGTTTTATACCGCCGGCTGGATGAAAATTATGGGGCAGTGATGCTCTATAATTTTTGCACATGAGTTAGTTAATTCTAACTAAAATTAGATTTGGGTATCTCGGACATTATAATCTAATTGATTTATTAAACAGTTCAGCCGGTGTTATTTCAACGGATATTCGGAGACGACTGCAGCGTTTCCTGTATCAATATATGTCAAAATTTATTTGTGAGGAGGTTATGCTTTGAAAAAGCAATCAAACTTATCAAGGCTTCTCGGATATGCCGGGAGGCATAAAATTCTTACATATCTGTCATGGGTATTTTCTGCCGTAAGCGCGCTGGTTGCGCTTGTACCGTTTTGGTATATCTGGCGTATTCTCGACGAAGTTCTCCGTGTCGCCCCGGATTTTGGGAATGCCGTACATATCACGCACTATGGCTGGATGGCGGTACTGTTTGCTGTTGTGTCAGTTCTTATTTATATAGCCGGACTTATGTGTTCACATATAGCGGCTTTTCGCATTGCCACAAATATACGAATAGATACAATGCAGCACATTACAAGGCTTCCGCTGGGGCTTGCCGAGAGCTTCGGAAGCGGCAGGCTCAGGAAAATCGTAAACGAATCCAGCGCCGCGACGGAGACATATCTGGCTCACCAGCTTCCCGACAAAGCCGGCGCGATAGCTACGCCGTGCGGGCTTTTATTCCTGCTGTTTGTGTTTGACTGAAGGCTTGGAATTTTAAGTCTTGTTCCTGTCGCGCTGGGATTTCTCATTATGATGGCGATGACGGGAAAGCGCATGGCACAGAAAATGAAAGAGTATCAGAACGCGCTGGATTTGATGTCGAATGAGGCGGTAGAGTATGTCAGGGGCGTACCTGTTGTAAAGACCTTCGGACAGACAGTATTTTCTTTCAAAAAATTTAAGGCATCTATCGATAATTATGAAAAATGGGTTATCGCGTATACAAAGGAACTCCGTCTTCCGATGATGTTTTATACTACTGCCATTAACGGAGTGTTTGCGCTTCTTGTGGCAGGCGCGCTCATATTTACACGCAGCGGTGTGACGAGTGAATTTTTGCTCAATCTTATTTTCTATATTATTATCACTCCGGTTATATCTCTTACGCTCACAAAAATTATGTTTATGAGTGAAAACGGCATGATTGTAGCTGACGCATTGGAGAGAATAGACAGCGTATTGTCTTTAAAACCTCTGCCGGAGACAGACAGAGTACAGCATCCAAAAGATGCCTCGGTGGAGCTGTCTGACGTGCATTTCAGCTATGACGGTAAAAATGAGGTTATACGCTCAATATCAATGAGGATTGAGCCCGGACAGACCGTGGCGTTCGTAGGACCAAGCGGCGGCGGAAAATCTACGCTTGCAAATCTTATTTCCCGTTTCTTTGACCCGCAGAGCGGAAGCGTTAAGATTGGCGGTGTTGACGTGAAAAATATTGCAAAAAATGAGCTTATGGATACCATATCTTTTGTATTTCAGAACAGCAGGCTTATCAAGGCGTCAATTCTTGATAATGTGCGCATGGGAAAACCCGATGCCTCCGAGAGCGAGGTGATGAGGGCGCTCAATGCCGCGCAGTGCACGGATATTATCGAAAAACTTCCGCAGGGAATACACACGATAATAGGAACAAAGGGAGTTTATTTATCGGGCGGAGAGCAGCAGAGAATTGCCGTTGCCAGAGCCCTTTTAAAAAATGCGCCTGTTGTTATTCTTGACGAGGCCACAGCATTTGCCGACCCGGACAATGAGAGCAGGGTGCAGGCAGCGTTTACCGAGCTCGCAAAGGGAAGAACGGTTATCATGATTGCTCACCGTTTGTCCACGGTAATAAACGCGGATAAAATTTATGTTATCAACAACGGAAAAATTGAGCAGTGCGGAAAACATAAGGAGCTTTGCGCGTCTGACGGACTGTTCTCTAAAATGTGGAGGGATTATCAGACCTCTTCTCAATGGAAGGTGGAAAAGGAGGCTCAAGTATGATAGAAAAATTGCAGAAAAAATTAGCTCTGTCGCGTCAGGGTGCTGTTGATTTGATAAAGGGCTGTATTGCCTGCGCGTTTCAGAATTTTTCATTTATATTTCCGGTAAGCCTTTTGTATTTTCTTGTAGGCGATTTGATGAGCGGCGGCATAGGCGCAGACCGGGCTGTATTTTATGCTGCCGGCTGTGTTGTTTGCCTTGCGCTTATTTTTGTCACGACATGGTTTCAATATAACGCAACATATTTCGCGACATATATTGAGAGCGGAAAGAGAAGAATTTCCATTGCGGAGCGTCTCAGAAAACTGCCGTTGTCATTTTTCGGAAAAAAAGACCTTGCAGACCTTACGAGTACAATTATGGCAGACTGTACATTTTTGGAGCAGAGCTTTTCTCATTTTATTCCTGAGCTTTTCGGGGCCGTGGTCTCTACGCTTATTGTGGGAATAAGCCTGTTTATTTTTGACTGGAGAATGGCGCTTGCGGCGTTCTGGGTTATTCCGGTATCGTTCTGCGTAGTTATTTTGTCGGCAAAAGTTCAGGAAATGCTCAACCGCAAGGCTATGACCGCAAAAATGGCGTGTGCCGACGGTATTCAGGAGTGTATTGAGACAGTGCAGGATTTAAAGGCAAATAATGCCGAAGAGGCGTATCTTGAGGGATTAAATAAAAAAATCCGTGCGGTGGAAAAGCGCGCTGTTATCACTGAGCTTGGAACAGCCGTGTTTGTAGTATCGGCATCTCTGATACTTAAGCTGGGAATTGCAACGGTTGCGCTTGCAGGCTCCGTACTGCTGATTGACGGAAGTCTTGACATTCTGACATTTTTTATGTTTCTGCTGCTCGCCTCAAGACTCTATGACCCGCTCCAGGGCGCGCTTCAAAATCTTGCCGCTATTATTTCGACACGGACTAACATTGCAAGAATGAATGAAATTCTTGAACACCCTGTCCAGGAGGGAGCGGAGAGACTTTCAAACAAGGGCTGCGATATTGTGTTTGACCATGTGGGATTTTCTTATAATAAGAACGAAACTGTTCTCAGGGATGTCTCATTTACTGCAAAGCAGGGTGAGGTGACAGCGCTGGTCGGACCTTCAGGGGGAGGAAAGACTACAATTTCCTGCCTCGCAGCCAGGTTTTGGGATATTAACAGAGGAAAAATTACTGTCGGCGGTATGGATATTTCTAAGGTTGACCCGGAAACGCTTATGTCGCTTTACTCTATTGTCTTTCAGGACGTTACGCTGTTTGACAATACTATTATGGAAAATATACGAATAGGCAAAAAGGATGCGACAGATGAGGAGGTGCTTGCGGCAGCGAGGCTTGCAAACTGTGATGAGTTTGCCGAGAAGCTTCCTGAAAAATGGAACAGCAACATCGGCGAAAACGGCTGCGAGCTTTCGGGAGGAGAGAGACAGCGCATTTCTATCGCTCGGGCGTTTCTGAAAAACGCGCCGATTATTCTTCTCGACGAGGCGACCGCAAGTCTTGACGTTGAAAATGAGACGGCGATTCAGTCGGCGCTTTCAAGACTGATTAAGGATAAGACCGTGCTTGTGATTGCACACCGTATGCGCACTGTGGCAGGAGCCGATAAGATTGTCGTTCTTGCAGACGGAGTTGTGGCGGAGCAGGGGAAGCCGGATGATTTGATGAAAAAGAACGGTATTTATTCGAGAATGGTAAAATTGCAGAGTGAGAGCCGGAACTGGACAATAGGCCAGCCGGCAAAGCTTTAATTAAATGTAAGCTGAGATCGGGGACCGCGCGTTTGCGCGGCTCCCGGTTTTTGCAGGCAGAGAACTTGTATGCTATAATAATATTATTGAATATCATAGGTTAATTGTAAGATATACGTAACAGGTATATGTGCACAGTCAGGAAAAAGCATGGTGAGAAACGGAGATTATTATGAGTTGGTCATGGAAAACGAAACCCAGAAGTATTATAAAGACAATACAATGGTTTCCTTATTTTGCGGCAATGAAAGGTCAAAATTGGAATAAAAAATCGGAGCAAGTCAGCAGAAAGGACGGAAAAGCAGTCCATCCGATAAGAAGGGAATACATATATTCGGCTCATAGCGATGAAGATGCATGGCTTGCGTCCATATCGTTAAAGGAATACCTATCGGGACTTAAAGATATGAAGGAAACCGAGGCGAACGGGAGAATGGATAAAGGGGCTTATGAATTTTTTGGCTTCGGTTATGTAAAAGATGATGGAACAATTTCGGTTACGGAAGTCGGCAATAAAATAGTCCAGGGAACATTTGATGCTGAGGATTATTTAAAGCAGCTTTTAAAACTTAGGCTTCCAAATCAAGTATATAATCAGTCTAAAATTACAGAGGGAAAATTTGTATTTCCCATGCAGGTTGTGCTGAAAGCTTTTGAGGTTTATGAAAGTCTTAACAGAAGTGAGCTAGCGTTTGTTTTCGGTTGTGATGATACCAGTGATATACCAAAGACAGTACGTGCTATTGGTATGTTTAAAGAAAGTTATGCCAAGTTGCCTAATAAAAATGACACTGCAAAGGTAACGGAGTTGTTCAGCAATATTTACAGGCAGGTTTATGGAAAAATGGAAAATAAGCCTGGCAGTTATTATGACTACGCAGAAGCGCTGTCAAGGACTTTGATATACACAGGATTGTTTTCTGTGTCAGGCAGAAGTATTGCGTCCAAATTAAGAATTGCACAGCACTCAAAGATAAAGGTACGAATGCTTCAGGAGAAATATATTTTCCAATGTTCTGCGTATTCTTCTCTTGATGATTATATGAGGTGGTTTGGAAGTGCCCAGAGTACAGTGCTTCCGTGGGAAAACCCTGATGAGAGAAAGACAATTATTGCTGAGAAGGCTGCAATGCTTACTTCTAAACTTGAGGCGGTTGGGGGTGAATATGAGCAAAAGGCGGATGTTTCAATAGAAGATATAGGCAGAATTGTCTCAGAATCTGCCGGAGCATCGGATATTGGCAAATTAAAGGAATTTGAGAAAATATTAAGCGACGCTATTATCTCTCATAATGAGGAATACTTTATTAAGGTGCTTTCAAAGACAGACAATGAGAGAAATAATATTCTGGAAAAATTCGGTGATATTCTTTCAAATGAAGATATGAGCGCTCTTTGGCTTGAGGTTAACACATGGAAATCATTGATTGCGATTAACGGGCAGCAGGTAGTCAAAAGAAATTTTAAAATAGAGGATGATTTGACTCCAAAGAGCTTCGCTCCGGGCGTAGGAAATACGCCTGATATGGAATTATATAAAAACGGTTATATTTTAATTCCTGAGGTTTCTCTTATGACAGGAGTGCGTCAGTGGGAGCATGAAGCGTCAAGTGTTGTTGACCATGTTTTGAGGTTTATTAAAGAATATGGAGATAAACAGGTAATTGGTCTTTTTATATCTTCGCGCATTAATATAAGGACAGCATGGCAGTTTTTTATTTTAAACAGAGAAAGCTGGGTTGGAGTTCCTGTGCCTGTGATACCTATGACTATTGAGCAGTATGTCGATATTATAAAATTCATATACTATAATGATAAAAATATAGATGATTTAAAGGAGTTGCTTGAAAAAATAGTAGAGAGTTCCCATACCTGTAAAAATTTTGAAATTTGGAAAGAACGTATAAATTTCTGTATTAATGAATGGAAAAGAAAAAGTTGAGCACATATTTGATTTGGGACGTGGTTATGATATAATTCAAACATCAGAGAAATCAGAAGAGAGATTGTGAAATGTCAGTAAAGGAAAAAGAAGTCAAACTGTCTCCTGTATTAAAATATCCGGGAGGCAAAGAAAAAGAATTAAAGTACATACTCCCTAATCTGCCGGAAGGCTGCAAAAGGTATTTTGAGCCATTTATAGGCGGTGGCGCGGTATATTTTTCCATAGATAGCGACGAATATTTTATAAATGATAAGTCCACTGAATTAATTAATCTTTACAACATGATAAAAACACAGAACTCGGAGTTTTTGGAAAAATTAAACGAGATAGACCATAATTGGCTTATCATGCAACAGATTATTGCAAATCATACAGATGAACTAGTTAGAATATATTTTGAGTACAAAAATGACGAAATAAATACTCTTCAGTTAAATGATATTATTTCTGAGTTTGTATTCAGAAATGTTGATGAGTTTAACGGCTTGCTCAAAACAAGTTTTAATATTGCGATTGAAAATTTTATAACAGAGCTCAACAAGAGCTTTGTAAATAAGATTGTCAGAATGAAAAAGTTAGAAGAGAAAAGAGGAGATTTACTGCCTGAGGATGTAGTTCTGAATTTGGAGTGTGCGTTTAAAAATGCTTTTTATATGCATTTCAGATTTTTGTATAATCATATAGAGGAATTTAATATTGGAGTCCCTTTTGCGACGGCAATATATTTTTTTGTTAGGGAATTTTGTTATTCGTCCATGTTCAGATATAACAGGCATGGGAAATTTAATGTTCCCTACGGAGGAATATCCTATAATAAAAAATCAATTATTAAAAAGGCGCGGTATTTTGAAAATGAAGAGCTGGTTAAACAGCTTAGAAAGACTGTTATTGAGAATATGGACTTTGAGGATTTTTTTGCGCTTCACAAGCCTGGAAAAAAAGATTTTATTTTTCTCGACCCGCCGTATGATACCGAGTTCAGCACTTACGCAAAAAATGAGTTTGGAAAGACAGACCAGATAAGGCTTGCTGCTTTTTTGACGGATAAGTGCAAAGCTGATTTTATGCTGGTAATAAAAAACACTGATTTTATTAGAGAGATTTACCCTGAAGGACGAAAAACTGCCAACGGTCAAGCCTTATGTGTCGGAAGGTTTGATAAAAAATATTTTGTGAGCTTTCAGGACAGAAACAATAAGGCGGCCGAGCACCTATTGATTACAAATTATAAGGTGGAAGAAAAACTTGTATGACAAAAATATACTGAGTGATATTAGTAAGTATTTATAGTATAATTAAAAAATTGTATCAGGGGGGATATTAATGGCTTCATCTAAAATTACTCAAGAAGAGGCAAACAGACTTTTAAATATGATAAAGCACTCATTAGTTTCAGAGATTAAATTTCCTTCAAAGGGAGATTCAGAGGAATTTAATGTTGTTGGAGATAAAAAACAAGATGTTTTTGCAATTCATATATTTAGAGGCAATATTAACCGTTTAAAATATAATTTTGGAGCTCGTATTGAAAAAAATGGAATTATGTTGATAGAATTACATATAAATCCTTCAAATATACATACTAATCCTAATGGGGAAAAAATAACAGGAAGTCACTGGCACATATACAGTGAGACGTATGGACGCCTTTGGGCCTTTCCAGCTGAAGATATTGATAGTCAACAGTTCGTGGATAATACTATTGTTTTTTTAAATAGATTTAATGTAATAGAGCATCCTACTGTTAATTTTCAAATGGAATTGATATAAAAGGAGGTGTAATCTTTGGATATTCAAAAATTAATTGATGATTATACATCTTGGTTAAAAAGCGAAATTACATTTGATAAAATCGGAGAATATTATGAGATTACTACACCATATCTTGATAGTTCAAATGATTATTTGCAGATTTATGTAAAGCAAGAGGGAAATAATATTTTTTTTACAGATGATAGTGCAACTATACATGGTTTAAAAATGAATGGATTTCAGTTTACACAAAATCGTAAGCTTCAGCTTCAAAGAATTTTGACTCAGTATGGGGTACAGTTAAATGGAGAAGAGTTAGTAGCAAAGGCTCCGTTAAACAGTTTTGCACAAAAAAAACATTTATTTATTCAGGCTATGTTAAGAATAGACGATATGCTTTGTGTATCGAAATCAAGAGTTTCGTCTTTGTTTGTGGATGATATACAAGAATTTTTTATGCAAAGAGAAATTTATTGCTCAGAAAATGTTCAATTTATGGGAATATCCGGATTTTCTCATAATTATGACTTTTTGATACAGAGAAGTAAAACAAAACCTGAAAGATTATGTCAAGCTGTTAATAATCCTAATAAATCAACTATGGGAAATATACTTTTTGCATGGAATGACACAAAGCTTGCAAGAGGAAATGGCAGTCAATTAATTGTTATTTTAAATGATCAGAATACTATAGCAAAAGGCGTAGAGGAGGCATTTATTAACTATGAAGCAAAAGTTATTCGATGGAGCGAGCGTGAAAAAGATAACAACATTGAATTACTGATGGCTTAGCTATAAGATTATTAAAAAATATATAACCGGGGGGATTATGAAAAAGTTAATAAGACACACAAAGATGCAGTTTTATCTGATGGTAAGACTTCCGTATTTTTGGATTAGCCTGTCACTTGTCGTTTTATATTTTATTGCAAATATAGTATATTATGGTTTTTCATACTATGGTTATTCTGCAACAGGTATTGTAACGGCAAGTGATTTGTATATATTAAGCAGTGATAATCGTTTTTGGGGGATATTCTCAATATTAATTCCTTTTATATGCATGCTGCCGTTTAGCATGCAGCCTTTAAATGACAGGGAGCGTAAAACCAGGATATATATGACCAACAGGCAGAACAGTAAATTATATTACCTGTCGGGAATGCTGTGCAGCGCGTTGGGGACATTTTTAATCATGTTTGTAAATATGCTTATCTGCACAGTCCTTTTATATATTATGTTTGATGAAAACGGAAATACGCTCCAGGGCTCTAAATATTCAGTTGAGTATTGGCTGAATATTCAATCCGGATATTGTTATCATTTTCAGAATTTACATATTAAATATCCTGTTATTTATATAATTGTAATCACGTTTATTTTCTCTTTATTTTGCAGCGTAATTTCAGTGTTTATGTATGCGGCGGCTGTCTTAATAAAAAAGGACAGACTTATTATCCTTTTAGTTGCGGGTGCAGTGTCATTTATAATTTCACAGATATATCTTGCGTTGGGCTATGATATATACGGAGACGTTACTGCGTCTACAGTGGGCAGGCAGACATGTATTCCGACCTTTTTTTCGGCAGCGGCAATGCTGACTGCGAGTTTTATAATTATATTTAAACAAATAAAAAAAGACACTGTATGAGGTATAGCGGAAGATGAAGCGTTTGAAAAAAATACCGAATTGTTTGGCTGTGATTATTGCGGCATGTCTTTATTCTGTGCTGAGCAATTTTGAATTGTTATATCTCAAAAATAATAATATCTCATCTGTGTTTTGTATGTCGCTGTTTGACGTGCGCACTTTTATGGAGGATAAGCAGTTTTTTCTTGTGACGAATGTTCTGTTTGGTTTGTTTGTCTCATGTTTTATCTGCAGCAGAGATATATCCGATTATTATACGATATATACATTTAACAGGATAAGGTCTGAAAAAATATTTTTTTGGGGCAGAATGGCTGTTATAGCATTTAAACAGGTGGTTTTTTCGGCTGTGTACTGTTCCGTACTGATGCTTTTATGTATGGTGTCATGCAGCAGTTTAACAGATTACAGCGATATGATATTGCTGCTGAAAAGCGTTGCGGCCGTTGCCTATTCAGGGACATTTTTTTGTATTATATGCAGTACCGCGTCGTTATTTTTTGACGCCAGAATTTCGGTGCTGAGTATTCTTGTTATTATGCTGACAGCAGCGTTTGTTTCAATGACATTCGGCAATTTACCGAAACAAATCGGCAAATTACTGATAATTAATCCTATAACAGCTGTAACGGCTGTCACAGAAATTTCGCCGACTGCGTTTATCTTGGATTTGTTAATTTTTTGCCTTGTTATATTTACGGAAATGTTTGCTGCAGTCAGTATATGCCAAAGAAAGGAGCTAAAGTAGTGTGCCTTATTAAAATTCAAAATTTAGAAAAGAGCTTTGGCGGCAGGAAAGTTATAAATAATATCAGCTATAATTTTTACGCCGGTCACGTGTATGGAATTGTCGGAAAAAACGGAGCTGGAAAAAGTGTTCTTTTAAAAATGCTGCTGAAAGCAGCCTCGCCGGATTCTGGAAGCGTCATATACAGCGATATAGAAAACCGAAAGCCGATTGTATCGTGTGTTATAGACGGCTGTGATTTGTATATGAATTTGTCCGGTCTTGATAATCTTGTGTATCTCTCAGGTTTTAGGGAAAGAACAGATTTGCAGAGCATAAAACGGTGTATGAGAGAGGTGGGGCTTGACCCTGATAATAAAAACAAAATAAAAAAATATTCTCTGGGCATGAGAAAAAGACTTCTGATTGCTCAGGCTGTTATGGAAAATCCTGATATTTTAATATTTGACGAGCCTGCAAATTCTCTTGACAGCGAGGGTGTGGATATACTCCGCCGGATTATAAAAGAAAGAAGAGATAGCGGAAAGCTGATAATTATGGCAAGCCATTACAAAGATGATATTGATGGCGTCTGTGATACTGTTTTAGAGATGAAGGGCGGTGTCCTGTGTTAAAGAGAAATATTTTTATATATTTTACAATACTATCTGCGGTCTTTTTATTTTCGGTTTTTGTAAGATTTTCGATAAAAGACAGGGAAGTGATAAACGCGTCTGAGATACATGATATTCAAAACATTAATTTTCAGTTTTTTGGCGTATTTAAGGAAAATGAGATACCGGGTGAGGAGAAGGTGAAAGCAATTCTTGACGACAGCCGATATATCTTTGAGGTTACGCCTACGGGAAAACTTCGCCTTATAGGACAAAATATCTGTCAGCAGGTGAAAGTAAATAAATGCATAAAAGGAGAACAGCCTTCTGATGATATAATATGGATTTTATCGGGAAACGGCTTATGGTATAAAGGGGAAACGGACACAATATACAACTGGGGCAAGACAAATATAATGTCGGATAATAATTCGTACATAGTTATTTTAAATGCACTTGCGTATAAAAATACAGTTTATTATTATAATGAGTTTTTGCCGGGGGCGCTTATGGTAAGCCGCGAGGAGCAGCATTCCTATATAGACGTCACCAGGAAATATAATTATTCACAGCTTGAGCAGTTTGAATTTTTTGCGGAAAATGAGAGCGCGCTGTCTAAAATGTACACCCTGAAAAATTATGTTTTTTCGTATTTGAACAGCAATTATAATTACGAGTAATAAAAATATATTTTAGGTATTTCACTCTTTGCCGCAGCTTCTGTATATAAAACTTGCAGGAGTGTTAAGACCTCCGAGCGATTGAATATTACCGTCGCCTGCGCAGGAGCCCGGGAGCAGTCTGGCGGCAGTAATCTGACTGTTGTCATATGTTTTGAAAAAGACTTCACGTGAGGTAAGATTATAAAATATTGTGTACTGTGTGTAGTCTGTACTCCCCCTGTCTGTTACTACGCAGCCCTTAGGAATACTCACATTATCCAAAACGTGAAATCCAGCGATTACGGCGTCCCAGCCATCGGCAGGCGTCGTTATATGACTTTTAAGCCATGCGGCGCGCACAAAGCGCCCTGTTGGAGAAAAATCACCGGGAAGACCGAGAGTTCCCGCGCCTTGTCCGAAGGGTGAAAGACAAACATCATTCCATTTGGTATGTTCCTGCTGCGCAGGAACAATATTTATATAGTTGCGAAGATTAGTCATGTGCCATTTAAAATCAGGGCTGTTTGACAAGACGCCGATATTGTTTTCATAATAATTTAAACCGTCACAGGTTTTTTCTATCGTAACACATCTGCCGGAGAAGTCTGCAAGCAGCCAGTGCAGCGGAGCGGCAGAGTTTGTAATTAGGTCGGGAATACCGACGATTTTTAATTCGGGAAGTATTGAGAGCGCGTGCTCTACGCTTGCGCACATTCCCAGAAGAAATGAGACAAGTTCTGAGGCGGCTGTCACACATTCGGGGGAAGTGTTTTTTTCTGACTGATCATAAACAGCGTATTCGGGAAAATACAGGGCTGCGACGCACAGCCCGGCTTCATTTATACCGTCTGCGAAGGTTATAGGGGAAAGATTTTGACCTGTTCCCATAAAAGAAAACTGCGTTTTAAAGCATTGCTGTTTTAGAGAAGAATTGTATTTATAGCCTGCCGGGACGACATAGAGCTCAGGCTCAAGTGCAAAAGAAAAATCCATTGTTCTTCCCATAAGTATATCGCCGCTGGAGGATGTAAGAGTTATCGCCGTGCACATATCAAACTCCCGCAAAATTAAATATGTAAAATTTTATGCGCGAATTAATAATAATAGAAGGCGGATTTCTTGCTTGACAAAATATGTATATATATTAATAATAAATATATAATTATTACTTAAGATTATGTTGTTCATAGGGGGATGAATTATTTGTATGAATATAGCGGTTTGTGATGATAATCATATTGCTTGCGAATATTTAAAAAAAATTATAGAGAAGGTTATAACCGAAAAATCATATGATGCTTCTGTGAGTATATGCAGTTCGGGAGAAGAATTGCTTAGTATGGATAAAAATATTGATATTGCATTTATAGAGGTAATACTTCCCGGGATAGACGGGTTTGAAACTGCCAGAAAAATGCATTTAAAAAACAAGGATTGCAGAATTATTATTGCGACTGCTGCTTCCGATATGTGGAAAGAGGGATTTAAGGTTAATGCGGTACGCTATATTACTAAACCGTTTGAAGAGCAGGAAATAAGAGAGGCTTTGCTGTATACACTTGAACTTTTTAAATCATGCGCTTTTATTGAAGTGACTTATAACAGAAAGTGTTATCATATCGAACAGAGAAAAATTGATTATATAATGGCTTATAACGGTGAGACAGAAGTATATGTAAACGGAACTGCATACAGGAGTAAGCTGTCTTTAAAACCATTTTTACAGAAGCTGGATGAAAAACTGTTTGTACAGGTATCCAGACAGCATGTAATAAATATAGAAAAAGTGAATGGATACAGAGCGGGAAAAATACTGATAGGCAAAATGGAATTTTCTGTATCATCAAGAAGGATAAAAAATTTTGAACAAAAATATATGAATTATAATATAAAAAATTCTTAAAATATAATGCTGTCAAGAACATTCTTTTTCAAATCCGGAAAAGGTATAAACTGTGAACACATATTATCTTGTCCATCAAAACCATATCGTACCATGTGCCGAATTTATATCCGCATCTGATGAATTTTCCTGCTGTACGGTATTATTTTGAGCTCTTGATATATTTTCAAGAGCTGTATAAAGTTTTCTTCCTATGCCCGATTTGCGGGCATTTTTTTCTCAAATTCATCAATACTTGGAACCTCATATTCAAACATTATAGCGGCTTTTATCACATATGGAGCGTATATATCAAGAAGAGTCGGAGAAAGCAGTTATTATCAGCAGGCGGATAAAAATGTATTTGTAAAAATAAAAACCCTAGCCTTGCCAAAACATAATCGGTCTGGACGTCGTTGACACTAAGGTGTTACAATATGCTAAAAAGATTTGAAACGGAGACTGCTGCACATGAAATATAAGCTTGCTATTTTTGATTTGGACGGAACAGTTCTCAATACTATTGAAGATTTGGCCGACAGCCTGAATTTTGCGCTGTCAAAGGCAGGATTTCCAGAGAGAAGACTGGATGAGGTGCTGAAGTTTGTAGGAAACGGTATAAGAAATCTTATCTGTCAAGCCGTACCGGATGGCACGGACAGTGAGATTACAGACAGTGTCTTTGAGGATTTTAAGGTTTATTACAGAGAGCATTGTGCCGACAAGACAAAACCATATGACGGCATTGTAAAGCTGCTGGTCAGATTGAGGGAAAGCGGAGTCAAAACCGCTGTTATTTCAAACAAAGCCGATTTTGCGGTAAAGATTTTGTGTGAGAAATATTTCCCGGGACTTTTTGACGTGGTATTCGGAGAGCGTGAGGGAGTAAAAAGAAAGCCTTTGCCAGATGCGGTGAATGAGGTTTTAAGGCTCTTGAAAACAGAACGCAGAGACGCGGTTTATATAGGAGATTCTGAGGTTGATATTAAGACGGCGGAAAACGCGGATATGGATGGGATTATTGTCTCATGGGGATTCAGGAATACGTCGTTTTTGATAGAGAGCGGCGCAAAGCGTATTGTTAAAAGCCCGCGGGAAATTTATAATATTATTGTGCAGAAGGATGCCGGCGAAAGCTGACACCGATAATAAGTAATATTTTATTTTTGTTTGAGTATGTGCATGGAAAGGAATATATGGATACAAAGACGATTCTTAAAAAGGTACAGGAGGGTAGTCTTACGGTTGACGAGGCGGAGCGTCTGTTTGCCAGACAGCCGTTTGAGGATCTGGGATTTGCCAAGCTCGACGGACACAGAAAGGTGCGCCAGGGCTTTCCGGAGGTTATATATTGCAGCAATAAGCCGGACGAGTATCTTGTCTCTATTTACAAAAAAATGTTTGAGGAGAACGGAGAGGTTTTCGGGACAAGGGCTACAAGACATCAGTATGAGCTGGTAAAGGCTGAGCTTCCGCAAGTTACCTATGATGAGGTTTCAAGAATTTTAAAGGCTGAGAGAGCGGACAAGCAGCATATAGGAAGAATTGCAGTCTGCAGTGCGGGCACGGCGGATATTCCGGTAGCCGAGGAGGCGGCGCAGACGGCCGAATTTTTTGGGACTTACGTTGACAGAGTTTTTGATGTAGGAGTAAGCGGTATTCACAGGCTATTATCTGAAATGGATATTATTCAGAGGGCCAACTGCGTGGTTGCGGTGGCTGGAATGGAGGGAGCTCTGGCGAGTGTGCTGGGCGGACTTGTGAAAAATCCCGTGATAGCAGTTCCTACATCTGTAGGTTACGGAGCAAGCATGCATGGCATATCGGCGCTGCTGACGATGATTAATTCATGCGCGAACGGTATTGCGGTTGTGAATATTGATAACGGTTTCGGTGCCGGGTATATGGCGACACAGATTAACAGGCTGGCAGAGAGCGGAGCCGGCAGGGAATAAATTTTACAGATACAGAATGGAGATTTATATGAGCAGAATATTATACTGGGAATGCAGCTCCGGGATAAGCGGTGACATGGCAGTTGCATCTCTTCTCGACGCGGGGGCGGATGAGAAGGTTTTAAGAGAGGTAATTGCAGGAATTCCTGCAAAAGGATTTGAGATAGAGATTGGAAGAGTAAAAAAAGCCGGGCTTGACTGCTGTGATTTTACTGTGAAGCTCGACAAAGAGCATGAAAACCATGACCACGATATGGAATATCTGCATGGACATGTGCATGGCGAAGCACATACACATTCCGCCGACGGACACATGCATAATCACGATGGACATTTAGACAGCGCCGGAGGACACACGCATAATCATGATGCGCATAATCACGGTGCCGGGACGCATCACCATGAGCACAGGAATTTAAGGGATGTGACGGATATTATTAACCGTACCGATATGACGCCGGGAGCGAGGGAGACTGCGCTGAAAATATTTAACATCGTCGCTGAGGCTGAGGCAAAGGCTCATGGGACTGATATTGAGCATGTGCATTTTCACGAGGTTGGTGCAATAGATTCTATCGTGGATATTGTCGCGGCGGCAGTCTGCCTTGATAATCTGGGAATAGACAGAGTCTGTGTTACGGGACTTTGCGAGGGATACGGGACAGT
>CASFUI010000283.1 GCA_949297565.1 uncultured Eubacteriales bacterium | reverse complement strand
CAATCATAGCAAATAAAATTTTTAAAGTATCAGCAGTCATGATTTTCTTCCTTTCTTTTCTTTATAAAAATATTATAGATTTTATCAAGATTTTTTGATTATGTAAAGTGAGTAATGTTTCGTCTCTGTGCACTTTTTTATACATAAATGAATAAGCGGAGCTTTATAAACATAAATTAGTACCATAATTTTAAGCTTTTGGGTGGTTGAATGTCGAAAATGAGATATACAGCAAGAAGAAGGGCGGCGCTGTTGTTATGTATTGTGATGCTGGTGTCCGCCGTATGTACTGCGTTTATTCCTGCGGCGGTATGCATGGCAGAGGAAAACAGCGGGGACAGCACAGGACTTGAATTGGAATCTCCGTCCGCAATTCTTATGGAAGCGTCGACAGGGCAGGTGATTTATGAAAAGGATGCGGATGTATCCGTGCACCCTGCCAGTATTACCAAAATAATGACGCTGATTCTGATATTTGACGCGATAAAGGAAGGAAAAATTAAGCTGGAGGATGAGGTGACTGTTTCCGAATATGCGGCTTCTATGGGCGGAAGCCAGGTATTTCTTGAGGCGGGAGAGAAGCAGACTGTAGACACAATGATAAAATGTATAAGCATGGCGAGCGCAAACGACGCATGTGTCAGCATGGCTGAGTATATAAGCGGAACGGAGAGCGCGTTTGTACAGAAAATGAATGAGCGCGCAAAGGGATTGGGAATGAACAATACCACCTTTGTAAACTGCTGCGGACTTGATGCCGACGGACATATGTCAACCGCAAGAGACGTGGCTCTAATGAGCAGGGAGCTTATAAATTCATATCCTGAAATTCACGACTATTCGACAATATGGATGGATACAATGATTCACAGCACCAGAAAGGGCGATACGGAATTTGGACTTACAAATACAAACAAACTTATTAAACAGTACGAGTGGGCAACAGGGCTGAAAACCGGCTCGACAGAGCTTGCAAAATGCTGTCTGTCAGCTACGGCAAGCAAGGACGGCGTGGATTTGATTGCCGTTATCATGGCGGCGCCAAATTCAAAGACGCGTTTTTCCGAGGCGATAAATCTGTTGAATTATGGCTTCAGTACGTGCGATATATACAAGGATGAGCAGATGCCGGTACTTGAAGGTATAGAAGTGTCGCAGGGCAAAAAAGACATCCTGGCATGTGAGTATGAGAAGGAGTTTTCCCATATGTTTCTTGAGAGCGCAAATCATGAAGAGATAACAAAAGAGCTCAAGCTGAACGATAATATTTCGGCGCCGGTGAATGAGGGTGATGTTGTGGGAAGCCTTGAATACTATTATCAGGGAAACTTAATCGGCAGCGTAAACGTGCTTGCCGCCGAGAGCATAGAAAAGGCGGACTTTGTCCATCAGCTTGGAAAAGTGTTTAGAAAACTTCTGCTGTAAAATTAGCACAGATGTGGTATAATAGCGTCAGCGTTGCTGACGCATGCAAGTTTGCAAAGCAAACTTGTTTATGGGCAAAAAGCTGCCCAAAACTATGGTATAATGTCCGTAAGCATTGAGCAGTGCATAAGACGTAAGGCCTATAATCGTCTGTGCTTGCACAGAAACGGTTATATGCCTAGCGGATTATATAGGGCGAAAGCCCGAGAGCCATAGGGGCAAAGCGCCTATGGCGGGTACTGGCGGAAAAAGAAGAGGAATTTTAATGGATTTATTTGAATATATGCGTGAAAATACAAT
>CASFUI010000282.1 GCA_949297565.1 uncultured Eubacteriales bacterium | reverse complement strand
TCATAGGTACGGACATAAACCGTAGTTGTACCCCCGCCTATAACCTCAAGCGTAGCAGTACTTCCCGTACTTGAAACAAGCCTTACCACACCGTCGGAAGAAACTGTACCTGTATTATCGTTTACAGTCTCTATGACAATTCTGTTGGCGTCACTTGCGTTGGTTGTTATATAAAGCTGTGAGCCAATATCAAGCACTGTCGGAATTGTCTCGCTTCCCTGATATGTAACAGTGGCTGTAAGAGGAACTGTCACTGTTGCTGTTCTTGAGTCGAGAAGCTCCTTTGAGCCCTCTATCTCGCTATTATCATCATCAAACTGTTTTGTGTAGTAACTTGCAGTGATAGTTGCCTTTCCGGCAAAATTGCCGTGTATCTGAGGTGTGAGACCTGTTGTTGTATCCGTATATGCAGGACTGTCTTCTGAGCCTGTTCTAAAATCCGCAACCTGAGAATTGGATGTCGTCCACTCTAATCGTTCCGGAACAGGAACAGAATCCTGCGCGTTCTCATCAGTTCCCGAAAGACTTGCATAAAGCGACTGCGAAACATTTCCTCTGTGCACAGTCAACCCGCTTACACTAAGCGTTATCCTGACATTGGAACTTGCTGCAACGTACATCCCTACGCCGCCAAACACAATAACCGCAAGCATTGCTGCCAGAAATATCTTCCAGCCCTTTCTTAATTTTCTTATCTGTCTGATTTTTTCCATACTAATCTCCATTCCCGCAAATAATCACTCTTCCGCATAAACAATATAAAAAATATCTTTATCAAAAATCCAAAAACCGATAAATATATGCCGTAATTCTTCGCTTATTTTATCGGTATACTTTGCTATAATATTACTCTATTTTCACATTTTTTTCAATATATATAGAAATTTTTTATTAAAACAGTTTCAAAAATTATCTTTTCACACCTCTGCGAGCCTGCGGAGCATTTTTATTCTATGGGAATTTCAGAGAACTTTCCTAATAGAATAAAACAAAAGCATACGAACCGCTGTTACAGCAGATGTCCGT
This sequence comes from uncultured Eubacteriales bacterium, assembly GCA_949297565.1. Classification (GTDB taxonomy): domain Bacteria; phylum Bacillota; class Clostridia; order Lachnospirales; family Lachnospiraceae; genus Lachnospira. The sequence goes on along the minus strand of CASFUI010000282.1, from coordinate 1,059 downwards.
ATGCTTTTTGTTTTATATTGCAGCCGCTCTGTTAAGAGCCTTTGCTTTTATATTATCTCTGTACACGACCTGATGCATCGCCGCCTGCAAGTGTCTCAACTTCCTTGCGTGATACAAGGTTGAAATCTCCAGGAATTGTATGCTTAAGAGCTGACGCAGCAACGCCGTACTCAAGAGCATCCTTGAAGTTCTTTCCGTCCACAAGACCGCAGATAACGCCGCCGGCAAATGAATCACCACCGCCTACACGGTCTACGATTGGATGAATGCTGTACTCTTTTGAGTGATAAAATTCCTTTGTATCTCTTGAGTAGATGCAAGCAGACCAGCCGTTATCTGAAGCTGAATGGCTTACACGAAGAGATGAAATGCAGTACTCAAAGTTATAATCAGCTACCATCTGCTCGAAAATTGACTTGTAACCTGCAAGCTCAAGATCGCCGCTTGTTACATCAGTATTGCCAGGCTTGTAACCAAGTACAAGTTCAGCATCCTCCTCGTTACCGATGCAGACATCAACATACTGCATAAGGTTCTTCATAACCTTCTGTGCCTTCTCTGAAGACCATAATTTCTTACGGAAGTTAAGGTCAACAGAAACCTTTACACCATGCTTCTTAGCAGCCTTAAGAGCTTCCTCTGTCAAAACTGCGGCAGAATCAGAAACAGCCGGTGTAATACCTGTGAAATGGAACCAATCAGCACCCTCGAAAATCTTATCGAAATCGAAATCAGCAGCTGTTGCTGTAGAAATAGATGAATGAGCTCTGTCGTAAACAACCTTAGAAGGTCTCATAGCTGAGCCGGTCTCAAGATAGTAGATACCAAGTCTCTCACCGCATCTTGCGATATTGTCAGTCTTAACATTGTACTTTCTCAATGCTGCAACTGCACACTCGCCAAGCTCGTTATCAGGAACTGCTGTTACGAACTCTGCATCATGACCATAGTTAGCAAGCGAAACTGCTACGTTAGCCTCGCCGCCGCCATAATTGATGTCAAATTCATCAGCCTGAATAAACTTCTCGTTGTTTGGTGTAGATAATCTCAACATAATCT
>CASFUI010000281.1 GCA_949297565.1 uncultured Eubacteriales bacterium | reverse complement strand
GCTTTACCAGCTTAAATTCAGACATACCGCTCTCCGTGACAACAACGTCTCTGTCAGTCACTATAGGAATCCCGCCCTGCATTATAGCTATTTCCTCCGAGGTCTTTCCCGGCATGCCGAAATTATATGTTCGTATGCCTGTCAGCTCCTGTAGCGTTGAAGGATATGTGTAGTAGCTTATATCCTTTCTCATTCCGTTTATTGTGATTGATGCCGGACCTGCGCCCCAGCCCTGCGTCATAGAATCTCCCCAGCACGAAATCTCTCTGTACCGGCCGTCATACGGTATGCTTTCATTAGTCATAGTTCTCTCCGGAAGCTTTAACGCCTCCTCATCATCGCAAGGCACCTCCTCTTCTATAAATTCGTCAAACTCATCATCAGAAACCGTCTCATCCGGCTCTTCATCGCCAAGCTGTTCCTCTCCCGATATCTCCACGAACTCCGAGGGCACTGTTATGCCGACAGTTCCCTCAAGGTTTGAAAGTATCTCAGGAGCACTTTGCGTTTCAGTCATATTTGATAACTTCCATACAGCCAGTCCTGCAATAACAGCCGCAATTAACAATATGCTTAAACTGCCCGCAATAATAATCTTTTTTTGGTGAAACTTCAGTTTTTTCAAAAAATCTTTAATGTATTTTTTCAAGTTAATCCCACGCTTTCCGTAAATGTTTTACCTCTTCTGCCACACGCCCCTCTTTAAAACTATATACGAAATTCTACATTAACCAGCAGTCCGAATTATACCACAAAATCAATAAAATACCCTCAGCTATAAAAAACGCTGCCAGAATCAGCGAGTTTACTGTCTTTCTGCGTCTGCTCCAGCACACGGCACCGCTCCCCGGCGTTTCTGCGTCTCCGCAGTTCCCTTCACCCGAAAATTTTCGCGCGCCTGCATTGTTCATAAGGTCATATACTCCTATAAATATAACGTAAGTTCCTATTATAAACCTGCATGTACTCATAACATGGGAAGTCAGAGGAACAAGAAGCGAAATAATTCCGAATACAGCCATAGAATAATACTTTCTGTAAAGCATAAAGCCATATACCGCAAACGCCGCTATGCAAAACCAGCCCATATAGGTATACCTCGGCTCAATCTGCCCCGTACACGCTTTCCACAACACTCCTATAACCGGAAAATAAGAGTCTTCTCTCCACGCAATCTGTACATGCATAAACGCCCAGACGTCACCGCAGAAAAACTTAAGAAACGCCATATATGCGAATGTGCCTAAAGGACAGATAAGCACAGACAAAATCTGCTCAGGCGATTTCAGAAAATCAACCGCGAACGCTCTTGCACGTTTAAAGAATGTCCCGGCTCCCGGCTCTGTAAACTTCATCTGCTGCTTATAGTTCTCATAAAGCTCTATTATAAGCGCAAACACAAGCGTACAGCCAACAATTCTCGTAGCGCTCGCAAACGCGGACATAAGTCCTGCAGACAGATATTTCTTTTTCTGGCAGAAGTAAAAGAACAGCGATATAAACATTATAAACATCGCTTCCGTATAAGCGGAGCCGCAATAAAAAGTATACGGCGCGGCAAACATCAGTATTCCCAAAAGAATGCTGTACTTTTCATTTTCTCTTCTGTTTCTTAGCCACTTTACGCCAAAAAATGCCGCAATATAAATACAGACGTTTGAAACAAACATTCCAATCCAGTATGTGTCGCCCTTCCAAAAGGTGAGAAGCTTGACTGCCTGGCATACAATAACGTACATCGGGAAAAAAGCCCAGTTTGCCTGCGGATCGGTGTCAAGAGGAAATGTATATCCGTTGTCAATCATAAAACGGTACCGCTTTGCGTCCCACTGATTCATAAGAAAGCTTACAGAGTGGTCCGTTCCCATAGCAGCGTTGTATACAATCATCATTACCAGCATAAACAGTCTGGACAGCACAAGAATAAACAAAAGCTGAACCGCAAGCCTGAAATCACTGTTTTTTCTGTATTTGTCAGTTAAATAATTCATCCATTAGCCTTTCTTATCAAAATTACCAAACTGTGTTATCACAGAAAACTCATAATCTTAATCACAATCTGGTAAATAAACGCCGGAACAGCAGCAATAACCGGAACTATAAACATTGCCACAATCACAATATTATAAATCTCAAGGTATATAAACGCCGCGCAGTACTTAAACAGTTTCGGAACATCAAACCTTTTAAAACGGGCAAGAGCGAGACATATAACAACTATAACAAGCGTCGCTAAAGATATAAGCAGTCCCTCCCTGCGTCCCTCAGGAACGAATGTCATCTCGATTACATTCTCTCCTGAATATATATTTACCCCCGTAAATAAACCGCATACTGCTTTTCCGCTTACATCTCTTCCGTTCACGGTAATTTTCCAGTTATCGCTGTAAACCACAGGAATCAAAGCCATATTCTTCGTCGCCGTACCGTTTATCTTAACTGTAAGAGAATCTGAGGTATATGAGGTCTCACAGGTATCCTGCGCGTGCATATCTGTCATGGCCTGCATTTTATCCATATCTATTCCGGCAAATGTTACCTCGCTGACCTTCAGATACCACGGGTCATCATAAACTATCTTTATTGTAAACGCCTCGTCCTCAAATGTGCCGAGATAAACCAGATTATTATTATAATCCGTAAAATATGCGGTATTTTTTACATCTCCGAGCGTAGGTATAAGCACCTCCTCGCCGTTTACATAAATGTGCATCGAACTTATTAGCCATGATGCGTTGGCATCGCTCTCAAGGTTATTAACGTCCACAATATTTATGTACACAGCCTGCTTTCCGTCCGCTCTCACATAATATTCACGAGTATCTGCGGTCTCCTTTTTTGAATAGGACATTCCTGTCACAAGCTCATCATCGTCGTCTGTCAGAGCGCTGTAAAAAATATTGTGCAAATCCACCCAGTCTCCGCCAAAATCCTCTCTCGCGAGGCTTCTGCTTACGCTCATCGCAAACGGCAGCGTGTAATTTGAAGAATAAAGCGTGTAATCTCCCGCGCTTTTCACCGCGGTATACATCTGAGAGTCAAGCTCATTTACATTTACCGCCTGAGTTACATGAAACAGCGCGTTTGTAAATACTGTCCCGCCCGAATCCAAAAGCCACAGGAAGTACTTTGAATAGCCCAGTTTTCTTGAATACTTCTGTGTGTCGCTCTGAAGCGCCGCCGTAAAGCTGGACATAGCGCTTCTCCTCAGGATAAGCGGATAATTTGCGTTAAGGCTTATATCGGGATTTACAATTCTGTCAGTAACCGATTCCTCAATTTCAAGCGATTCTTTAACCTCATTTGCAGTCTGAACATAATCGCCGTACTGATACGGCTCATACCCATAAAACTTAGGAGGTCCAATCATAGAGTACGCGCCTATAAAGACCTCTATCGCGATAAACGCCGCAATCATATTAAAATCAAACCTGTTTCCTTCGGCTTTAATCCTTCTGCTGTAAAATATAAAAGCCAAGATGAATATAACGGCAAACACGATAAGCGCCGGAATAATTAAATTGTTTGAAGGCATAAGGTTATATGCGACAGCAAATATGACTGCCGCCGCCGCGAATATAACCAGCTGCCTGACAATCTTCTTTTTGCAGACATAAGTTTCCGCAAACATTCTCTGCGCGAAATACGACGCCGCCGCAATAAGCGTAAAGGCCACAAGATAACCGTTTCTGAGCGTATAGCCGTTGTAAGAGCCGAAATGCCACATAAGATTAATGCCCTCTACAACCACAGGCAGCAGCGATATAAGAAGCGTCGCCCCGAAATACCACAGTGTTCTCTTCTCGGCATGAAATTTTTTAAAGCCTGCTGCAATCACCGCAGCCGCGAACGCCATTCCGTACAGCATCATCCAGCGCTGAAACGCCGCCATCTGCCCGTCTGTCACAATAGCGCTCTTAATCCAGCCTATATATTGTCCTACAATACCGGAATTTCCGCTTCCCCGCTGTGAGCTCATAAGCTGCATCATAACCGGGACAAGAACGAAGCAAGACAGTCCGATTCCCGCAACCGTTCCTATTCCCAGGTTCCATGCATGCTCTTTTATTTTTCTTCTGTTAGACATAAGAAGTATGTATGCACCGCTTATCAGGAAGATATAAACCAGCGACATCGCGCTGAGATAATAATTGATTATAAAAACAAGCGCAACCATTATTATATAAAAAATCTTCTTTCCCGTCTGCATCATATGCTCATACGCAAGCATCAGCAGAGGAAACAAAGCCACAATATCCATCCACGGCGTAAAGCATGAGCCGTAAAGCACAGTATACCCGCAAAACGTATACATAAGCGAAAAAGCTACCCTTATGACATTTTGAAGCGAGTTATATTTTTTTGTGAGATACGCGTACATGGCAACGGACATGAACACCATTTTGACAAGATTGAGTATAGATATACTCTCAAGAATTAAATCTCTCGGAAACAAATATAAAAGAAGATTGAACGGACTCAGCATAGAAAATGCCGAAATACTCATTGACACGTTAGTTCCGAAGCCCGTATACCAGTCAAACCACAGCGATGCTTTTCCGTGCATCCAGTCCCACAGATGAGCGTAAAGCGGCGCAACCTGCTGCATATTATCAAAATAATCTATACGGTTTGTACCAAACGGCCATATTCCCTTTAACAGATAAATTAAAACGACAACTGCCAGAGTTATAATACCCGGTATCGCGTATAATTTTGTTCTCTGAAAAAATGATTTGCTGTCCTTCATAAAACTCCTTTTTTATTACACGATAAATATTTCTGCCTTTAACGCTGCCAAAGACATGCGCTCCACAGTGTAAAGCTGCAGTTTTGTGAATCAAAGCTTACAGTAAATAATTCATCCTGTGAAATATTTCCAACCTCAAAAGTATATGCACCGGTTCCGTCTATATTTCCTACCTGCCGTCCGTTGACATAAACGCAAACGGAAGCATCGGTCTTACTCTTGTCAAAATCCTTAATTTCAACTGTATAACTGCAGTTGTCAGCCGTCTGCGTCGGAACATAGTATATATAGCTTACTCCGCCTTTATTGGTGCTTCCCTCGTACTGTTCCTTTTCCCAGCCCTGCCCTTTTCTCATACATGTCTGCCACTCCACAGCATTTCCGTCCCTGTCGTTTCTTGATGTGGCAATCTCCTCTGTCCCCGGAATGTAGTCCAGCTTTCCGTAGCCCGGCCAGTCGGACAGTTCGTGCGTAATGTAATACATTTTGTACTCAATCCCTACTTTTGGGATAATACCCCACCACATAACGACAATATAGAATACCGCGAGCAAGATACAGACTGCATAAAGCAAGAGCCTGCCTCTTTGCAAAGGTACTTTTTTTACATTAATATTCATAGTAATCCTCATTTCTGAGCATTTTTCACGCTAATCCGCTCCTGCTATACATGCGTGACGATACATGTTCCCCTGCCCCTGATAATCACAGTGCGCTTTCCGGAACTCACAAAAAAACTCTCTCCTGCCGCAAAAGGCACCTCTTCCTTGTAATCATCCGTCTCTATCGTTCCGCTTCCGTCAACAAATACAACAGACACAAAAGAAGATTCATCAACAGGTATTCTCGCCTCATCATTAATATCATATTTTAAACATTCAAAATATTTGCACTGAACAAGACGCTCCTGTGAGTAGTGTTCATTCTTTTCAAGCATAACTTCGCAGGTATTATCCTTCACATACGCCTTTGTGTCAACAACATCAAGGGCCTTTTTTACATGAAGCTCGCGGGTATTGCCGTACTTGTCTCTTCTGTCGTAATCGTACATTCTGTATGTGCTGTTAGAGTTCTGCTGAATTTCACAGATAATGATGCCCGCTCCTATGGCATGAATAGTTCCCGCCTTTACCATAACAACATCGCCCTTTTTAACTTCAATTTTATTTAATATTTCGGTAATCGTGTTGTCGGCAATCCGCTTCTCTATCTCTTCTCTGTCAACATTTTTAGATAAACCGCAGTAAAGGTACGCACCCGGCTCACAGTCAACAACATACCACATCTCGTTCTTGCCGTACTCGCCCTCATTCTCAAGAGCGTACTCGTCATCCGGATGAATCTGTATAGACAATGCCTGCTTTGCGTCAATAAACTTAATAAGTATCGGAAATCTGTCCTGAGCCTGACATTTCCAGCCGAGACTCTCTTTTCCTATAATTGAGAGATAATCGTTGAAAAGCATTCCCTTATATCTCCCGTCAGCAATACGGCTCGGTCCGTCAGGATGAGCCGAGAGCTCCCAGCTCTCCGCAATAATATCATAATCGCATTTTTTGCCGAATACCGTCCGCAGCTTAGTACCGCCCCACAGATTATCCTTAAACGCAGGGTCAAGCTTAACTATTGGATTATCCTGTGCAGCGATATAATTTCCCTCGCTGCCTTCATCGGTGTAAATTTTAACCATATCCGTCTCGGATACAATTTCACCTATTCCGACCTCAATAATCACGACATTTTTATCTGTCTTATTTGCTACCTTGTGCTTTGTGCCTATAGGAACAAACACGCTCTCAAACTTGTGGTAATCCCTCGTCTCCTGCCCAAGCGTTATTGTTGCGGTCCCCTCAACTACAGACCAATGTTCGCTTCTCATCTCATGCTGATGAAGATTCATGCTCATTCCCGGAAAAATGGTGACTTTTTTTACTTTATAGCCCTCGGACCATGTGAGCAGCTCGTGTATTCCCCACTCCCGGTATGAAAATCTGTTGTAGTCAAAATAGCTCTCGTACTTATCGAGATTATCCCTGATAATATCTTTAATGTCCTCGGCATGGCTTTTAGATGAAACATAGACTGCATCCTCAGTATTCACCACAACCACATCCTTTAAATCATTCGTAACTACAAGCTGTCTCTCGGCGCTGTTGACTACCGAAACATCATCACAGTTGTTTTTTATCACATAGTCGGAATGTGTCACGCTTCCGAAACCATCCAGATCTCCAACTGTTCCTACATCCTGCCACTCGAACTCCGCCTCAACAACCCTTAAGCTGTCCGTATCGGAAAACAATACATTTTCAATGCTTCCCGGCGGAATGTCACGCATCACATTTTCAGAAAAACGAATGCCTCTCCTGATTGCCGGCACCCTGCGCTTAGCGGCACGGCATGTATTGAAAAGTTCTGGCGAAATCTTACGCACGCTGTTTATCAAATCGCCGACCCTGTATATATACATACCGCTGTTCCACAGATACTCTCTGTCTTTATAAGCCTTAGCTGCGCGCTCAAACTCATTTCTTGACACGAAGTCAATTACTTCTTCGCCGTCCCTGATGATGTAATCGTATCCGTTACGCTCCTTTGACGGTCTTATGCCGATAGCGGCGATATATCCGTCTTTTGCCAGCTCCTTGCCTCGAAGAACAGCCGTCTTATACTCCTGTCCCTCTATTAAGTGGTCCGCAGCCACAACAAAAACGAGCTCGGACTGATTGCAGAACATATTGCCAAGCATTATCGCAGCCGCTGTTCCCTTAGGTCCTCCCTCAAGAATAAGCCTGTATTTAAGGCTCTGAAATACTTTCATCTGACCGTTGACAATATTACGGTAGCTATCCTTAGTGACAATAATAAATTCATCGCAGAAAGGCATGTTACGCACGACTGTTTCCTGCAGCAGAGAACGCCCCTCCTTAATATTCATAAACTGCTTGGGGTAATTCTTTCTCGACAGCGGCCAAAGGCTGTCTCCGCTTCCCCCTGCAAGTATCAAACATTTCATACGACTGAATTTCCTCCTTGTGGTTTACAGGCTTCTATACGACTATACGTATAATTTAACAGCTCCTAAAATCAGCCGCCGTCTGCTACGCCTGCGGCTGTCCGCCTCCGTCCTCAGAGTTTTCATCTTCTCCTTCAGTGCTCTCCTCAGCGCCGGTATCTTCCTCGGTATTACCTTCGTCTCCGGTATTTCCGCCTTCTTCGGTGTTTCCTTCGTCTCCGGTATTTCCGCCTTCTTCGGTGTTTCCTTCATCTCCGGTACTGCCGCCTTCATTTCCGCTGTTACCTTCATCTCCGGTGTTTCCGCCTTCTCCGGTATTTCCTTCGTCTCCGGTATTTCCTTCATCTCCGCTGTTACCGTCTTCTCCGGTGCTACCGCCTTCTCCAGTATTTCCTTCGTCTCCGGTATTTCCTTCGTCTCCGGTATTTCCGCCTTCTCCGGTATTTCCTTCATCTCCGCTGTTGCCGTCTTCTTCGCCGTTTCCGTTATCTCCGGTATTTCCGTCTCCTTCTTGGGCGTTATCGTTTCTATCTGTATCCCGTTCCCCTGTCTGATCGTCTGTGTCCTCAGTACTCTCGTCAGAGGCAGTCTGTACCTGCGTGCCGTCATTCTGCTCCTGTGTCGTCTGGTTTACTCCTGCCGCCGCTGTTGCCCTTGACTGATTAACAACCCCCTTAGATTCTTCTTTTTTATTATTTCCTATTGAAATTACAAGCACAACTGACAAAATTACAATAAGTCCCGTAGCAACCGTTATTATACCCACCAGTACCTTATCCGGAATAAAGCCTAATATAGGCGATTTCCCGCTGTCACTGTCATTATTATTAACCGCCGCTGTATCAACATTGTTAAGCTGTTCTCCGCCTGACGGCTCATAATCGGTTTCATCGGCGTTATCCTTTACTTTTTCGTACTGCACCGGCTCCTCATCAGCAAGTACATCCTGTCCGCCTGCACCCGTCAGCGATATGTCGGACAGCCCGAGCTTTGTTCTTACAGCCATAAGCTGTGTTCCAAGAAACGTACTGTCAACCTCAAGCAAATCCTCAAGCTCATCCAATGTGTAGCTCTCATAACAGAACATCTGATAGAGAATTTTCTGTCCCTTAGTCATGTCCTTAAAATCAATCAGTATTTCCTCAAGTTTTTCTCTGTCAAGAAAGGCCTCATTGTATTCAGCAGCGCAGCGCGCAAGCTCGACATCGTCCTCAACAGTCTCACAGCTGTATTCGGCGGTTTTCATTTCGGTACCGAAAAGCTCGCCGTTCTGTTTAACGCATATCCTATACACCTCAAGAGTAGTAAATCTGGCAAGCCACAGATGAACATCCATCTCATTGATGTCAAAATCATCAAGGTTTTTATAAATTCTTACAAGTACATGCTTAGTAAGCTTATTTCTGGTCTCTTTGCTTGTATAAACGAACGCCACAAGGTTGTAGACCTCATGATAAATCAACTCACACAGTCGTTCAAAGCTGTCCTTATTTCCTTTCTTTGCACTGTTTATAAGCCTGACCAATTCCCTATCCTGTCTATCCATAGTTATCTCCATTCCGGAGCGGTTAATCGCGAAGAGACGCGAAGAAAAATTCGCGAAGGCAATTTTTCTTCTGCGATAATGTCTGTTTGTGACGCTCCGGCACAAACAGGCGGTTTCCAAATAAGCCCGATGGCTTATTTCGAAATCTATCCCCTTACTGAAGCTCTCTGCCGCACATTTCCAGCGCCGCCTTTATTACCTTGTCCATGTCATAATACTTGTAGCTTCCAAGTCTTCCTCCGAATATAACTCGTTCCTCTCTGTCCGCAAGCTCCTTATACTTCTGATACAAAGCATCATTTTTTTCATTGTTTACAGGATAATAAGGCTCATCGCCCCTCTTCCACTCACTGGAATACTCTTTTGAAATAACTGTTACCGGCTGTTTTCCAAATTCAAAATGCTTATGCTCAATAATCCGTGTATAAGGCACCTCTCGATCGGTGTAATTTACCACCGCATTGCCCTGAAAATTATCAGTCTCGATAAGTTCAGTCTCAAATCTGACTGAACGGTACTCCAAAACTCCAAGCCTGTAATCATAATACCTGTCAATCATTCCCGTATAGACAACCTTATCCGCGAGCGAGTCCAGCTCATCTTTGTTCAAAAGATAATCTGTGTTTAAGCGCACCTCAATTCCGTCCAGCAGCTTCTCGACAATCCTCGTGTAGCCGCCCACAGGAATTCCCTGGTATCTGTCATTAAAATAGTTGTTATCATATATAAACCTGAGCGGCAGTCTCTTGATGATAAACGCCGGAAGTTCACGGCAATCCCTGCCCCACTGCTTTTCCGTGTAGCCCTTTATCAGCTTTTCGTACACATCCCTGCCCACCAATGACAGTGCCTGCTCCTCGAGGTTTTCAGGCTCGGTAATATTGAGATCAGCAATCTGTGACGCTATAATCTCCTTCGCCTCCTGCGGAGTGCTTATCCCCCACATTTTGCTGAAGGTATTCATGTTAAACGGAAGATTGTAAAGTTCATTTTTATACTTTGCAATAGGTGAATTGATATAATTATTAAACTCTGCAAATTTATTTATATAATCCCATATAAATTTGTCAGAAGTGTGAAAAATATGTGCACCGTACACATGAACATTAATATTTTCGATATTTTTACAGTATATATTTCCCGCAATATGGTCTCTCTTCTCAACTACAAGACAGGATTTTCCCTTCTGCTTAGCCTCATGTGCAAACACAGCGCCATAAAGACCGGCGCCCACCACCAAATAATCGTAATGCATATGTCCTTACCTTTCCGTTCTGTGTATATCTGCCGCTTTTCACAAGAACTGTCTGAATTATTTAATTATATCAATTTTATTTCATGCCTGTAAAGCGTTAGTCATAATAATGCTCGAAATACACCCTGTAAAAAATTGCCCATGTGTCTTTAAACGCCGACAAAATATCCTTAAAGCCAATGCGTCTCGCGTCCTTTCCCCTCACATAGACCACCCTGACAGGCATCTGAACAATTTTACAGCCTCTTCTGTTAAGTGCCACCAACAGCTCAATATCGTACGCAAAACCCGACGTTCTTATAAGATGCGCCACCGGTCTGATTGCCTCTGCCCTGAATACCTTGAGTCCGGTCTGCGTATCCTTTACATTAAGATGAAACAGAACGAGCAGCATTACATAATATCCCTTACTTATTATTTTACGTATTAAAGGATATTCCAGCTGCGATTCTTTATGAAATTTACACCCTATTACTGCGTCCGCTCCGTCCTCAAGCATTTTATCCAGATACCCCTCAAGCTGAGAGGGATGCAGCTCCAAATCCGCGTCAAGAAACGCGATATATTTTCCCTCTGCCTGCGTGACGCCTGATATTATAGCAGTACCCTTTCCTCTGTTTTTATCAGAGGACACAATCCTCACACGGCTGTCACTTTTCATCGCCCTCTTTATCTCTTCCTTTGTCCTGTCCTTACTCCCGTCGTTTACAGCAACTATCTCAAAGTCATTTACAAACCCCGAAATTACAGAGATAGTTGTCATAATACTGTTGTAAATAAGCTTTTCCTCGTTGTAAGCAGGCATAACTACTGACAGCTTTCCGTCCAGATTAAGCATTTTCTTCTCCATTTCTGCACATTAACAGGCACATATCAAAATAATGCCGGGTGCAGTTAATTTGTTTTTTGGGCTTTTTTTGCGTTATATTTATTAATCGCATCATCATTGAGAAGCATGCGCTTTTTGCATTTTGTGTCATATTCGGCGCTGCTTCCCGAATTGCGTCCGTAAAAATAAACGGATATATAACGAGCCCTGTCAAACTCAAAGTAATATGTTTTATTTTTTGAATATTCCGTTTCCTCCAAAATTTCTCCTGAATCAATATCCTTTATGACAATTCTGCCCTCAGGGCTTGTATTTTTGCCTCCGCCCAGCTTAACGTCTATTGACACCGCGTATCTTCCGTTTCCGAGTATTGACGGAGTTATTTCCATATCCGCAAGCTCAACTGTGTTCATATTCTTAGAGAGCTCTTCATATGATGAATAAAAGCTGTCCGATACAGATTTTTCCCTCGCCTCAGCCTCCTGCGTTTCGCTCTCGCCGCTCTTTCTAATAATCCTTCCGAGCACGGCAGAATACCTGTCTGCCAGTTCTCCCGCCATATGACCGTCATAATCTACAAAGCTTTCATTTTTGACTTCAAGCACGCTCTCTTTGACAAAATTAAAGTCATAAAACTCTACATTCTCTTCCGCACAAAGCTTTTCAAAAAACTCATTGACTTTGCCATAATCACTGTCGGTAATCATAGCAGGAGTAATAGGAGATGTGACGCACACCAGTCTGATACCTTTTTTCTTACAGTATTTAACAATTTTTCTGAAAATATTCACTGTATCACGGTCTACGCCGCTCTCATCAAACACAATGCCGTTGTAGGTGCCCTTTCCGTCATCCTCTTTTGGACTTTCGCGGTAAAAAAAGCCCTTGCCGACATAAGGTCCCCCGGCATCACTGTTGTCGACACTGTTTATACCGTAATTGCGATAGTCATCAGAAAGCTTAGTTTTTATGTTATTCAGCATATTTCCGTAAAGATAAGTATAACCTGCCCATCTTGTAAGAGCCACCCTGAAATCCTCATCCATAAGATTCTCAAAAAAATACTGAATCTTAACCGGAGAAAACTCAAGCTGGTCATATATAAATTTGGACGCGTAATTATTTTCCTTTAAGTTATACCAGTACTGGTAATCCAAATCAAGAATTACGGTTTTTACATCATTATGTCTTACTGCCTCCTTCAACAGATAATACGAATCCTTTATCGTCTCATTTGGAATACATACATTGAGCGCATTGCATGAAAGCTCTTCATCCAGCTTATAAGGATTAATTCCGCTTCTTCCGTGGGAAGCTCCCAGCACTATGCAGTCAAATTTGTCTGTCTCTTTATTCATTTCGTGAATGATAACCCTTGCATAGCTCGGAGGCATAAGCGCAAATTTAAAAGCCGAGCATACTGCAACAAGACAAGCCAGAAACAATACAACGCGCATCCATGCAAAAAACTTCTTTTTCTTTACGCTAGAACTGTGCATACATAAAGCCTCCTATTGTCTCACTGATTTTACCGAACACAGGAATTGAAAGAACAAGCGCTCCGTAAACCGCCCATCTTATAAACCACGCCTTTCTGTCAAGAGCCGCTCTCACATCTATTCCCTTTTCCTTAATAAGGCTTATGATAAACCAGATTACGCAGCCCGCAAAAATAATACACATTCCCTGCTTGTCAACCCCCAGCTTCAGCAGCGAGCCGTCTGTAAACGTACTGAGTGAAAATCCCGTAACCGTGCTTCTCATCATGTATAAAGCAGCATACAGACTCTCGCACACATCAAAATAAAAACTGATTACAACAAGCGAGAACGTCCTGAGTATTCTGAACAGTTTCCATGCCCTGCACTCCGGATTTATATGCAGCGCCTTAAATATTTTAGGATAAAGCGGCTCAAAAAGGTTACTTGCCGCTATAAGCAAACCGTTATACATACCATATGCAATATACTTCCACTGTGCTCCGTGCCACACGCCTACTATAAAAAATATCAGAAGATTAGCGACACAGATAGGCAGACACCTTCCTACAGTTGTACCGAATATCTTTTTTGTAAATTTCCCGAATTTGCTCATTGCCTTTGAGAGCGAAAAAGGATAAAAAACATAATCCTTCATCCACGTTCCCAGCGTTATGTGCCAGCGATGCCAAAAATCCGATATTGAGCTTGAAAAAAACGGCTGCTTAAAGTTTTGGTCAAGCGTAATGCCGAACATTTCCGATGCTCCGATAACTATGTCCATGCCGCCCGAGAAGTCGGCATATAACTGAAGAGTATACGCAAGCACTCCGAACAGGACAGTGGCTCCGTCATAGAGGTCAACATATCTGAACACCTCTGTCACCACAACCGCAGCTCTGTCGGCGAGCACCATTTTCTTAAAAAAGCCCCATGCCATAAGCTGAAGTCCATGCTGAATTCTTACCAGATCAAACGAATGGCGCTCAAAAAACTGGTGCGCAAGCCTGTTGTATCTCCCAATAGGTCCCTGTAAAATCTGAGGAAAATATGATACAAACAGCGCAAATTTAAAAATATTCCTGTCAGCCTTATATTTTCCCTGATACATATCAATGATATAGCCCATTGACTGAAACGTATAAAATGAAATTCCAAGGGGCAGCAGAAAATCAATCCGCTTAAGTCCCACATTTATATGAAATACGCTTGAGAGCAGAGCGTTGATATTTTCCGCCGCAAATCCATAATATTTTATTACAGCCAGCATTCCGAAATTAATCAGAAGCACAAGTACAAGTATAAGCCTCTTATATTTTTTGGTTTTATTTTTGTACAGCTTTTTCTCATCTGCTGTCATTTCACTTTTATG
>CASFUI010000280.1 GCA_949297565.1 uncultured Eubacteriales bacterium | reverse complement strand
CTGCACGTCTGTTGACAATAGAACCTAAATCTATCGCGTCTGCCAATTCCGCCACATCCGCAAGCGGATTTTACTTTACCACACTTTTTGAATAATTGTCAAGTAGCCGGCAAACCTATACAAGCTCACCGTCACATATCTCAATTATCCTGTTTGTCTGTTCAGCAATACCGCTGTCATGCGTTACAATTATGACCGTAGTTCCTGAAGCATTAATCTCCTTTAAAATCCGAATTACCTCCCTGCCTGTTGCCTGGTCCAATGCACCAGTAGGCTCGTCTGCAAGCAATATATTGCAGCCCGTAACCAGCGCTCTCGCAATCGCCACCCTCTGCTGCTGCCCTCCTGACATCTTTGAAGGCATTTTACCTTTCTCAGATAAAATTCCCAGCCTCTCCATAGCGTCATTTATCATTCTGTTTCGCTGAGTTCTCTTTATATTGTGCGCAAGCAGCGGAAGCTCAATGTTTTCATATGCCGTAAATTTATCCATGAGCGCAAAATGCTGAAAAACAAAGCCAATGTTATCTTTTCTCAACAAGTCATACTTCTTTCTCGAGCATGAATAGACGTCAACTCCGTTTAATATGTACTGTCCCTCTGTAGCTCTGTCCATACAGCCTATTATATTGAGCAGCGTTGACTTTCCCGAGCCTGATGGTCCGATTACAGAAACAAGCTCGCCGTCATCAATCGTCAGATTTACATTATTCAGAGCAGGTTTATCGCTCACATTTTTATCATATATTTTTACTATCCCCTTTAACTCTATCATACACCCTCCCATTAAACCTCTTATATATTTTTAGTTTCATCAAAATCAAATACCCCGCTGCAGGTAATGCGGAATCAGGCTTTCAGCGCTGCAGAGCAGCGTGACATTTGACCCTCGCTGGATTCGCCGAATGTACATGCAATCATGTCCACTTGGCTCATTGCCCGCGGAAATAAGTCAATCGTCGCTTCCTGCAACACTTTTTGACGGCATCATTCTGATAACACTAAAAACAGGATAAATCACGGTTATAATTGTAGTTAAAAATATGGCTCCCAGCAGTCTCATAAACGTAGGTAAATTAATATATATTCTCATAATGCCTGCCAGCCACCGATACCCTGCCGCGTATACCGCCAAAAAAATCACAAGCGAAAATACCATGAGCTTAATAATATCAGCAAACAGCATTCCTATTAATTTAAAATTTCCAAAGCCAAAAGCCTTGCGTATTGCAATTTCTCTTTTTCTTGCCTCAATCCAAAAATATGATACAAGCACACTATTCACAAGACAAAAAATATACACTATATAATTAACCTCTATTTTTTGTCTTGCATATGTATTTTCGGTTGTGCTCTGACCTGAGGATTTATCTATCACTGCATTGACACTGCTGCGTCCGTCCCTCTCAACTATAAATCGGAATATATCCTCATATTCCAGCTTTAAAGTTTCAATATCGTAAATATTGCTCTCAAGATGCATTTCATACTTACTTCCTGATATAATCTCATCAAGCGTTTTACTTCCGACATTATCAATGCACAAAACAATGCTATTGTCCCAGTAATCAGATTCGCCGCCTATAACACCAACAACCTCATATTCTTCGTCACATATTGTAATGTACCTGCTCTGATTTTTTTCATATGTATATTTGTAGCGTTCCCTTCCAAGAGCAGCCACAAGTCTTCCGCTATCCTCACCCGTTCCCGGCAGATGACCACTCTCCATAATATATGGAAACTCCTCATTCCCCTTTATAATAATTTCTGTTGTTGAAGCTATTCCCGTCTCCTTAACCGGCAAAACCAGTCTGCCCGACAAAACCATATTTCCAAATTCAATATTATTGCTCATACCTGAAAAAATATCTATATTATCCGTTGATACTGCCTCTATCTTTATCCTGCTGTCATATATGGCTTCTTTTCGCTCTTCTTCCTTTAATGACGCCATATTATAAATCTGCAGCGCGCCAAAAACAGAAAAATAAATTATCAACTGACCCACAACAAAACAAACCGACGCAATTCGATACCGGAAAATACTGTTTAAAAAATGTTTTATTCGTATTTTCATAATTCCCCTCTTCTATGACTTAATCATCTCAATCGGCTTTAACCTCTTAAGGTACATTACAGGAAACACAGACGCCGCAGTGATTGTAAACACAACACATGCCGCCAGAATAACAGGCATAACAATATTATGCGAATAATTCCATGCCGAAGTAATAACATCAACGCCTCTCTCAAAGCTGTCCCCATACATTTCATATATTCTGCCGCGTCTTACAAGCCATGCCGCTACTGCACCCACAACATTTACAAATGCGTTCTGAATAACAATAACAAAAGAAATGCTGCTCTGCGGCACTCCGAAAGCTCTCATTATACCATATGTCTTTTTATTCTGCATACACATTGTCATAACGGCAATCATAATTGAAAGCACTGCTATAACAATCAGCATTACCGACGAATAAAACTGCTTGTTGTCGCTTAAGCCATACTCGCTTTTTAAATCTTCAATTTCCTCGCCGATATTATAGATACTTATATAATACCCGCACTCCGCGGCAAGCTCGTATACGTCTTTCTGAACCTCTTGTTTCTGACTCTCTTCGCACTTAAAATAGACCTGTATTTTACCGGTTACATATTTATTCATTTCAATATACTTGTCATAATCTGCGCACAACAGTATGGCTTCATCCATTCCCGTATCCTGAATGCTCGTATAACGACCTCTCCAAAGCCATTTTGCGCCTTCCGGCAGAACTCCGCACACAATGCACTGCTGCTCCTCATAGAAGCCCGAAACCGTAAACACCGTTCCTACAGCAAGCATGTCCGCAAATTTGCTTCCGACATATACAGGCGTATATTCCCCTTCATAGCCTGCAAACTCATCAATCTGTTCGTCAGAAAGCTTTAGCCCCGCTATTCTCATGGTTCCCGGAGTGGCTGCTATTACTTTTACCCAATCGTCACACACAGCCTCTCCGCTGTCATCGTATGTCAGATTGCAGTTATTCGACAGAAAAGCGCCGTAAGCCTCAATGCCTTCTATTTCTCCAAACCTGCCAAAAAACTCATATGACGGCTGTTCCATATCTTTATTGCTCACCTGACTGTTAATCCAGTATATATTTTTATTATCATCGCCAAACGACCCCTCATACCGTTTTATTGTCGATAAATTATAAAAATAATCAGACATGCATACGTCCGCCATATAAAAGGATATAAAGCACATCGCAAGCATAAGAAACAATATAAAAAGCCTGCCCCGCGCAATCTCCGCAGTAAGCTTTAACCTTCCCAATAAATTCATATATCTCCAATCCCCTCATTGTCTACTCAATAAAACGCTCAATATTTTCATTTCTCCACGCCGCATACTGTTCTTCGTCTTCTATAATAAGCTTAAAACCGTCCGAGCAGAATGCAGATTCGTTCGTAATACCGTTTTCAAAACTCACAATGCATTTAAGCCCTGAATATCCTTTTTCCGTCATAATTCTTTTGCTGTCAACATAGTAGTCTCCGCTCTCGTCGATATACTTCTCACAGTACTTCTCCGTCTCTCCCGTTGACGCAGAAGTTCCGTATAGTTCTATCTTAATCCTGTTGCCATCGTTATAAAAATCCTCGTACATGTTAAAATATAAATATTCAACGTCGCTTTCGGAAATATCCTCTCCGTTTTTAACTGCCCATTGGCTCCACCCATCAATTACCATCTGCTTAAAATCATCACTATATGTATCCATTATAAAATCAGGGCAGGCATATTTATACCATATCAGTCTTGAGCCATTCCCACTTTCTTTATCATCAGCCCATTCAGGTATTTTCGATTTTTCAAACTCACTTATTTTTATCGATGCATTTCCTCTGTCTTCCGAATTGTCTGACGCCAGCAAAGTATAATCTTCAGCCCCTATGGGCGCGGCTTCATTATAAATATCAGGGACTGCCAGCAAATATGTTTCCCCATTATATTCAGACGAATATATAACATATCCGTCTCTTTTTTCCGCTCCGTTATCGCTTATAACTCGATCAACGCTCGGATTGGTTATCGCCTCCTCCTGCGAGGACTCCTCTTTATCTCCCGAACAGGCAGTCTGCATAATACACATCACTATTAACAACGCTAAAATAAACAGCCTCTTATTCATAAACAACCCCCCTTTAAAACTTCAGGCACAGCATATTTAAAATTGTGCTGCGCCTGAAACACAATCAATATTATGACC
Organism: uncultured Eubacteriales bacterium; assembly: GCA_949297565.1. Taxonomy (GTDB): domain Bacteria; phylum Bacillota; class Clostridia; order Lachnospirales; family Lachnospiraceae; genus Lachnospira. The sequence continues at coordinate 2,234 of CASFUI010000280.1, read as the reverse complement.
CGGAATAAGTATTTATATCAACAATAGAATTTCCTGATCTCGCGTAATGCGTTGACTGATAATCCTCCGCCCACTCATAATTATGGCTTATTGAAACAGCGCTGTTAACAAATCCCGTCTCCTCTTTTTCTGTTCCGTAAGAATAAGCTGTTACCAATACTATATTATATTCACAATTATGCAAACCGCCTGCCCATGCATAGACGTTTCTCATTCCGGACTCATAATCCACATCAAATACGCAATACCCATAATGATTTCCATTATAGTCTATAAAATCTTCCTCAATATACGTATCCGCATACGCCGGTATCACAGACATAACTGTAATTGCAGTTCCAAGTACAGCTGCTTTTAAGCTCTTTAAAACTTTCGTTCCCATAAACACTTCTCCTTTCGCTACAGTAACAAAATGCTACAAAACTATCCTCCGCCTCCCTCCTGAATATATTAATCTTCATTCATTAATCAAGCGCTGAATTTTATAGCTTTATTGTATCATACGATTATTTACATTTTCTTCCTATGTTTATACATTGTCCGTTCATCATCACGCCCTTGTCAGGATAAAATTTTTCAACTCTCCTCACTGACTACTCAATAAACCTCTGAATATTTTCATTTTTCCATGCAGCATACTGTTCTTCGTTTTCTATAATAAGCTTAAAACCTGTTGCACAAAACGCAAATTCATTATCAAAATTCTTATCGAACGCCACCGTATATTCAAGTGCAGAATATCCTTTTTCAGCCATAATTCTTTTACTGTCTATAAAATAGTCCCCGCTCTCGTCGATATATTTTTCACAGTACTTCTCCTTCTCTCCCGTTGACGCAGAAGTTCCGTATACCTCTATCTTCAGCCTGTTATCGTTGTTATAAAAATCCTCGTACAGGTTAAAGTATAAATATTCAACATCGCTTTGAGAAATATCCTTTCCGTTTTGAACTCTCAAACCTTCAATTACCAGCTGCTTAAAATCATCAGTATATGTCTCCATTATAAAATCAGGGAAAGCAAATTTATACCAAGTCAGTATCGAGCCTGTTCCGCTCTCATTGTCATCAGCCCATGCGGGTATTTTTGATCTTCCAAACTCACTTATTTTTCTCGTTGCACTTTCGCTGTCTTCAAAATTATCTGACGCCATCTTACCATAATCCTCAGCACCTATAGGCGCGGCTTCATTATAAATGTCAGGAACAGCAATCAAATACTTCTCTCCTTGATACTCAGCCGAATATATGCTATACCCGTCTCTTTTTTCCTCACCGTTATCGCTTATAATACGTTCAACGCTCGGATTAGTTATTGCTTCCTCATGCGAGGACTCTTTATTATCACCGGAACAGGCAGTCTGCATAATACACAGCACTATTAACAGCACGAAAACAAACAGCTTTTTTTTCATAGACAATCCCCCTTAATTATCAGGCACATCACATTTAAGATTGTGCTGTGCCTGAAATAAAATTAATCTGTATTATGAGCCTGAATAAGTTTTTGTGTCAACAATATAAATTCCTGACCTTACCTGGTGAATTGATTGATAATCCTCCGCCCACTCATAATCATGACTTATTAAAGCATGTCCTTTGCAAAATCCCGTATTCTCTTCCTCAGTACCATAAGAATATGCCGTTACAAGTTTAACCCTGTACTGGCAATCATCCAAACCGCCTGACCATGCATAAACCGTTCTCATTCCAGAAGTATAATCCACATCAAAAATAGTGTTGCCATAATAGTTGCCATTAGTATCTGTGAACGTATCATTATAATATGTATCCGCATACGCCGGTATCACAGACATAACTATAATTGCAGTTCCCAGTACAGCTGCTTTTAAGCTCTTCAAAATTTTTGTTCTCATAAAAACATCTCCTTTCGATACAATAAAAAAGCTACAAAATAACTCTCCGCCTCCCTTCTGAATATATTAATATTCATTCATTAACCCAGCGCTAAATTTTGTAGCTTTATTGTATCATATGATTGTTTTTAAAAAAATACATAAGGAATAACTTACAGTTTATCGGGAACATCTTACATCAAACTTATGTTTTGCTTTATCTTATGACAGCTTTTATTTCATGTAATCCGTAAACTTTCTATTCCTCTCATAAAATTCATGTTTATATTTTCTTCCTATGTTTATACATTGTCCGTTCATCATAACAACCTTGTCAGGATAAAATTTTTTAATATATTTTAAATTCACTATATATGATTG
>CASFUI010000279.1 GCA_949297565.1 uncultured Eubacteriales bacterium | reverse complement strand
TCAGCTATAAAGCTTATTTTTCATATTATCCTCCATTCTTAATCGAAATCAAACTGTACGCTGACACTCCTGTACAATGAATTTTCCCGTACATAAGACTCAATTTTGTCCTTAAATGCGACAAGCGCCTCATAGTCGCCGGACTTTGAGTAAAGCACCTGTGTATATATATCATTCAGCTTATAGACCTGCGGCGCTACAGGCCCGCTGACAGCAACGTCAGATGTATGAAGCTCCTTGGCGTGTTCCCTTATGTCATCACAGGCAGCCTCGAGTTCCTCCCTGTTCCTTGAAGAAAACGCTGCCCCAAGCATATGGGATACAGGAGGATAGCCGAGCATTTTTCTGAAAGCTATCTCTTCCTCATAAAAGCTCTCATAATCCTGTTTCGCCGCAGCCGTTATGCTGTAATTTTCAGGTGTATATGTCTGTATCACAACCTCTCCCGGAATTCCCGCGCGCCCGGCTCGTCCCGCAGCCTGAACAAGAAGCTGAAACGTCCTCTCCGAAGCTCTGTAACCTCCTGAATACAGCGACATATCCGCAGCGAGCACTCCTACAAGCGTGACATCCGAAAAATCATGACCTTTTACAATCATCTGCGTACCAACGAGTATATCCGCCTCATGGTCTGCAAATGCCGAGAGTATTTTTTCATGTCCCTCCTTGCCCGATGTCGTATCCATATCCATTCGAAGCGTCCTGACTCCCGGAAACATCTTGTGCAGCAGCTCTTCGACCTGCTGTGTTCCTGCCCTGAAACCTGAAATATACTTGGAGCCGCAAGACGGGCATCTCGTCACGGCAGGAGTCTCATAGCCGCAGTAATGGCACACCAGTTTTCCGTTGCTGTGCGAAGTCAGCGAAATATCACAGTGCGGACATTTCATCACATGACCGCATGCACGGCATGAAATAAAGCCCGCGTAGCCCCTCTTATTGAGAAACAGCATTGTCTGCTGGTGTTTTTTTAGCCTGTCATAAATCATATCGCTCAGTTTTCTTGAGAATATCGAACGGTTGCCCGCTTTTAATTCTTCTCTTAAGTCCACGGTATAAACAGTCGGAAGCGCCATGCCTGACGCCCTTTTCTCAAGTGTAAAAAGCCTGTATTGCCCTGACTTTGCCCTGTAATACGCCTCTATTGAGGGAGTAGCGGAGCCCAGCACAACCGAAGCACTCATAGTCTGCGCGATATGAACGGCTGTCTCCCTTGCGTGGTATCTCGGAGTCTGCTCGCTCTTGTAAGCATTTTCATGCTCTTCATCTACCACAATTAGCCCTATATCGGGAAACGGAGTAAACAGCGCCGAGCGCGGGCCTATTATAACGCTTATCTCCCCTCTCATAGCACGCAGAAACTGGTCGTATCTCTCACCCTTCGACATCCTTGAATTGAGCACCGTAACTCTTTCGCCAAATCTGTCATAAAACCGCCTGACCGTCTGATAGGTGAGAGCTATCTCCGGGATAAGCATAACAGCCTGCCTCCCCTTCGACACGACATGATCAATCATCTCAATATAACACAGCGTCTTACCGCTGCCCGTGACTCCGTGTATCAGGTATGTCTGCCTCTTGCCGGCATCATAATCTCTCTTGAAAACATCTGTTATTTCCTTCTGGGCAGCGTTCAGCTCAATATTACCCTGAGGGCTTTCACACTCACTTTTAATCCATGCATGTATTGGATTTCTGTAAAGCTGCTCGGCATGTATCTCAACAAGCCCGGAATTTTCCAATGATTTAACTGTCTGAGGAGAAATCTTCAACTCATTTTTAACCCTGTCATAATCTATCTCCGGCTCATCTGCGAGCGCTGTCAAAAGTCTCGACCTGGCCGCGGCATTTTTCTTTGCCGCTTCCGCGGCATGCAAAGCCGCCTCCTTACAAGACACCTTGAGCACAACCCGCTTTTTTTCTCTCTGCCTTATTTTTTCTTTGACGGGAATAACAGTTTTAAGCGCCTGATTCATCGTTCCGCCATAATGACGTTTAAGCCATTCCGCCAGCTTTATCATACGAAAAACAGCCTTAGTCCTGTTTGGCACAACGCTTTCAATATCCTTAATCCTGTCAGCGTCAAACTCCGCTTTTTCCGTCAGTTCTATAACATATCCCGTTATAATCCTGTTTCCTTTACCAAACGGAATATTCACCATAACTCCGGCGTCTATTTCCGAAAGCAGAGCATCCGGCACGCGGTACTGAAATATCTTATCAAGTTGTTCATGTGAAATATCTACTATGACATTCGCGTACATTCAGCTCTCCTTTCGTACAATTCAATTAATCGCATATATGAGACACGGCATGTAGCTTTTTTTACGGGCGCCACCCCTTTTCCTCAAGCTCGGCAACGACCTCTTTTATCAGAACACGCTCATCCATAGGATATTTTACGCCCTTAATTTCCTGATAATCCTCATGGCCTTTTCCGGCAAGGACAATAATATCACCGTCCTCGGCATTCTCAATGGCATAGCGTATAGCTTCCTTTCTGTCAGCAATATCGACATGTCTGCCGCTGGTCTTTGCTATACCCTTCTGTATATCGGCAATAATATCAAGAGGCTCCTCAAATCTCGGATTATCCGATGTTATAATTGTGAGGTCAGCCAGCTTTCCCGAGACCTCCCCCATCTCGAAGCGCCTCTCTTTTGAGCGGTTTCCTC
>CASFUI010000278.1 GCA_949297565.1 uncultured Eubacteriales bacterium | reverse complement strand
TTAACAAATATAAATAATAGCGTCTATCCATTACAGCGACTTTCATAATGTGGCAGCGTTCTTCATCGGTAATAGAACGGTTACTTTTACGCGTACCTGACGGTTTTTCAATATTTTCTGCGGGATTAGATAGTATCAGGTTATTTGCTACGGCTTTCTTAAATATGAACTGAAGAGCGCTGTAAACTTCGTTTATCTGCGTTTTAGATTTTCCCGCCTGAAGATTCATTACGTTTTGGCAGTGCATAGGCTTTACGGATTTAAGTTGCATATGTCCACTTCAGGGAATCGCCAATAATGATGAGTGCATGGGAGATGCGGAAAAAGTTCTTACGCTCATGGACGCCTATGATAAGGCAGTTTCTGACAACTCAAACGAGATGGAATCCTCAGCCCATGCTTATATGATTATCGAAGGTTTAAGAATCGATGATGATACTATAGAAAGAGGACAGAAAAGCGGAACGTATGTGTTGCCATCGGTAGGCACTCAAAACGGAAAAATGTATTTCCTAACCAAGAATATAAACGATACCTTCACGGAGCATAATTTACAGCGCATGGAAGACAACATTTACCGTTTTTCCAAGACTCCGAACCTTAAAGACTCGGCTTTTGGCACATCGAGTGGCGTGGCGCTTAAATTCAAACTTCATGGGCTTGAAACGAAGTGTGGTTCCTTCCAGGCGCAGTTCATGAATTCCATGCAGTATATGTGGAAGCTGCTTTCTGATGTGTGGAGTGTAAAAGGTATTAATGTAGATCCGTTACAGTGCACGGCAGAATTTACAAGGAATTTCCCTCAGGATGATTTGAGCAATGCACAGACTGCTCAGGCACTGATAGCTGCAGGCCTGCCAAAACAGGTGGCGTGGAATATTGCACTGCCACAGATTGATGACATAGATTATGTTATGGATTTACTGGAACAGGAACAGGCAGAGATTAAAAGCCTTTACCCGGATAACAGCAATAGCCAAGACAGACTATATCAGTACCAGGTGAACATGCTTACAGATTACGCTGAAAAAATCAGAAAAGGCGAGATTTCCGAGAAAAACGCGTTAAAAATACTGAAAGCGGCTATAAGTCTGCCGGAAGACAGGATTAGAGAACTTCTGAGAGACGATGATATAGAAGAAACAGCCGCAGAAATCCTTTAATTCAATCCGCCCCTTCGTGGGCGGTTTTTTCTATATGAGGGCGAAAAATGGCTAAAGAATTAAATGACCTTCTGTACGATATCAAGAGGATAGCGGAACATAGGGCAGAGTTAACCGATGAGAAAATAAAAGAAATATATACACAACTAATGAGTGACTTGAGGCTTTTTCTGTCCGAGGCTTACGAAAGATACGCCGATGCAGACGGAAGACTATACATGAACTATTTAGACCAGAACCGGGCAAAGGCAGCTTTTTTAGATCAGATTGTAGATAACGTCGACAACATTGAGCCACAACTTCGAAGAGCAATGGAAGAAATGGTCGATGACGTTTACGATATATGCTATAGAGGCATGGCTGAGAGCTTAAAAAAGGCCAATACGCGGGCGGAAATGGCTGAATTAATTCAAGACATAGACGTTGATGAAAACGCGCTGAATTCGGCCATAAACAATAACATAAGCAAGTTAACACTTCCTGCCGTGATGGAAAATAATAGAGCCTGGATAATCTACGAAATCCAAAGAGAGCTTGTAACTGGCCTTATAAATGGTGACAGATATGAAAAAATGGCAAATCGTATTAAAGATCGTGTTGGAGTAGGTGAAACGAAAGCAAAGCGCATTGTTAGAACCGAGGCCCACAGAAATGTTGAAAGCGGGTTCATGGATTGTGCAGAGAATATCCAATCAAGCTTAGACGGGAGCGGGCTTATTTATGCCGCAACATGGCGAACTATGGGCGATGAAAGAGTTAGACCGCAGCAGCGACGTAAAACAAAGAGAGGCTGGAAGACTTATTGGAGCAAAAATGGCGCCAATCACATGAAAATGGAGGGTAAGACCGTCAAAGCAGGTGAAAAATTCGACTTAGGCGGCGGAGTCAAGGCGAAAGCCCCTTCCATGAGCGGAGATGCGAAAAACGATGTGAATTGCCGTTGCTTTTTGGAATACAATCTTATGACCGAAGAAGAATTTGCAAAAGCAATTGGGAAAGACGGCAAAGGCTTGAAATATATAAAAACAGATGATAAACTTACAACAAAGTCTGCAGATGGCAGAAACACGACATCAAGGTTTAAAGATTTTGACGAACTTAAGACATACTATAGAGAGTCATTTGATGTGATAATTGACGATAAAGTTAAGGACTTAAATCTTGAGAGCATTAGCGAGAGCTTAGAAGGTGTTGAATCCATATTAAAGAGTTTCCCTGCAAGCCACTCTTGGAAATCTGTATTATCAGAGCCGTTTGATGGAACGATGGGGACAAATTTCTACGGAGAAATGGGTTTCAATACATCAAGATACTTGACGAGAGAAGCGGCATTGAAAACAGTTGGAAATCCTATCATAAAGGAGACATTGACACATCTACATCCGCAAAACTTTAACCTACAAGGTGCTGGAGCGCATGAAGCGGGACATTTGCTTGAAAAATCCATTGTAGATAAAAAGTTCGATGGAGCTAAAACCGCATGGGAAGATGGTGAGGCGGCAAGCTATGTTGTTGATAAAGCCATTAAAAAAATATCTAAAAGTGGTATATATAAAGAAATGAGCAAAGAAGAAATGAGGCTAACAATATCACATTATGCTTATAAAGATGTGAGTGAGTGTCTTGCGGAAGGTGTGTGTGATGTGTTTTTAAATGGGGATAAGGCTGCGGAGCTTTCACGCGCTATTTGGGAAGTGCTAAAGGAGGAGCTTAAATAAATGGGTGCATGTTATGACGATCTTAAAGATTTTATTGATTATACTATTCCAAACGATGACAATAGCGATTCCGAAAGCGGTGTATGTTGGGTGCTTGTTGAGGATGCACCAGAATCAGCTAAAATAGCGTTTGAAAAGTATCTTGAATCAATGAGAGACTTAAAAAAGCGAGGGTGGAAGGTGTAACTAAAAAAGCGAACATATGTTTTGACAAATGAAAGTTTCTATGCTATGATTTCTATATAATGAGAAAATTATATACACGTGACTAAGCGCTATTCTATACGGATGGCGCTTTTTT
>CASFUI010000277.1 GCA_949297565.1 uncultured Eubacteriales bacterium | reverse complement strand
CTTGCGGTAACAATCCATTATAAACTGATAATGCCTGCCCACCAGCGCCTCAAAAAGCGCCTCCTTGCTCTCATAATAGCCATAGAATGCTCCGGTAGTGACACCGGCTTTCTTCGCAATATTCCTCAGCGACGCAGATTTAAATCCCTTATCAAGAAATTCCTCCCTCGCCGCCTGATGAATTAATTCAAGTGTTGTCTTTTCAGCCTTGCTCATTTAATTCTCCGTTTATAACAATGTTATATAACACTGTTATGAGTATACATCTTTAACTTTTTGTTGTCAATAGACTTTAAAATTTCCGCTCCGGGCTGGTTCAGTTCCCGCCCTGAGCCTTACGGGGGCTTCGCAGTAAAACTAGCCACGGCGGACAACTGCCTTTACAGGACAGTTTTCGTAACAGTTTCCGCAGTGAAGGCAATGCTCCTGAATAATACGAAACGGTTTCGGATTTCCCTTTTCCACCGCGTTCTGCGGACATACACTGGCGCATTTTCCGCAGCCGATACAGGCGTCTGTAATCTCATAGCCCTTTTTTTCAGCATTAACGCCGCCGACCTCGTATGTCTCCCTGAATATCGGATTTACTCCGAGATTAAAATACTCTATGCTAAATCCCCTGATACAGAAGACAATTCCGATTTTCCTTGTATCTCCCGGATATACATTTTCCAGATACGGCTGTTCAGAGAAAATTGTGTTAATCCATTTCTCCTGTTCATCGTCCGGCACCGGTACTGCTCTTCCCGATAAACGTATGCTTTCCTTATACATAGTATACCCTGATATCTGCACCCTCCCGTCTCTGAGAAGCTGTTTACAAAATTCTTTTCCTCTTGCAGTAAAAAAATAGAGCGCATCTGCCTCAAAATGAATGGCGCTTATATTTCTTATCTGCGGCGCCCCGCTGCTGTCAACGGTGGCAAAATTCAGCACACCTACATATCCTAATTTTTTTAAACATGCCTCTGCATTCATATGTATACCTCACTCTATAATTCGGATTCTGCCTTTATTTACAGGCTTCTCTTTAGGGTAATCGCCCTCGTGGTAACCAAGCAGCACAAAGCATCGTGCCCTGTAATTATCAGGGATTTCCCATTTTTTCATTAATTGCTCTCCAAATTTGTTGTCAAATGTCTCCTCAGCCCTCGCGACAATACAGGAGGCGATTCCGAGCTCTGTCGCCATAAGCACCATATTTTCCGCGCAGCAGAACGCATCGGGAATGCTGTACAGAAAATTTGCGGGAGCAAATATCGCGCAGACTGTGGGAGCTCCGTAAAATCCGCTCCTGATGCCGGGGTCGTCTATCAGACTGGGCTGTTCGTCCGACACGAAGCTTCCTGCCAGACGGCTTCTGTCCATGCAGGCGGCATTTATTTTTCCGAGCTCCTCCGAGAGTTCAATGCTGCGTATTGCTATTATTATACTTCTCTGCCCGCCTCCGGCATTAGGAGCATATGCTCCGGCGGTCATAACAGCCTCCAGCTCCTCCTGTGAAATCTGTTCTTTTTTGTATCTGCGTATCGAACGTCTCTTCTTAATCAGCTCTGCCAGCTGCATATCTATACCTCCTTCCAACACTGAGGGTCTGGTGCGTACATATTGCCGTGATAACCCGCCGCAACAGCCGGACACCCCCGGCAAAACCGCAGCAGCTCACATTTGGAACATTTCTCAAACTTTTCATACACACGGTATTTATCCATCTCCTGTCCCGTAAATAAATCGTATAAATCGTCTGTGAGCGCGTTTCCTACTTTGCTGTCCACAATACGTCTGCACGCATATACATCTCCGTCAGAAAGAATTGTAAGATGACAGTTGCCGCAGTTGCAGCCGTCATATACATACTCGTCGTCAGGGTAAGCTTTCGGGTCAAACAGTCCCTTTTCATATTTAAAAAGTGTCCACAAATGGTCCTTCAGATTAAAGGTTGTTCCGCTGTCCTTATATTGTTCAAATTTTGCCCATGCCTGCTCCATCATCCAGTGATATTCCTCAGGCGAACAACAGGTCTCTTTGTCCTCCGCTGACGGACAATATCTCGCGAAAGCAAAAATATCGACTTTATTTTCTACAACTACATCAATGAGCTCCGGCAGTTCTTTATAATTCCACCTGGAAACCGTAAACATCACCGCCACGTCAATTCCCGCTTTTTTAAGATAAGGTATAACCTCCAATGTTTCATCGTATGAGCCCGGTCTGCGGATTTTATCATGTGTTTCCCTGAGTCCGTCAAGCGAAAGCTGATACTTTCTGCAGCCGTAAGCCGCCAGTCTGCGGCAGACCTCCTCAGTCAAATGAAACGGATTTCCCATAAGCGCAAACGGTATTCCCGCTATTTTCAACAGCTTTGCGAGCGTCCAGAACTGCGGGTGCATAATCGGGTCTCCGCCCGTAATATACAGATACGGAAGTCTCTGTGCTTTCCTGCAAAATTCCTGACAGTTTTCAATAACCGTAATCATATCTTCAACCGCCATTTCCTTGAATTTTGCATGGCTCCCCAACGCGTATATATAACAATGCTTGCACCTTTGGTCACAGGCTTCTGTAATATGCCACTGAAACGCAAAATATTCCATAATATCCTCCATTCCGAAGCGGTTTATTGCGAAGGAACGCGAAGAAAATTTCGCGCATGAGATTTTTCTTCCGCGATAGAAACTGTTTGTGACGCTTCGGCACAAACAGCCAGCCATGTTTAGCATGGTTTTTCTGTTTTCGGATACCCGGACCATTACATATCCGGGTATCCTCTTTTAAGTAGTTTCAGCTTTTTCTATTTCTTGTCTCCCGTTCCGCAGGCTGTTCCACATGCTGCCGGCTTTTCTTCCTTCTTATCTCCTGCTCCGCAGGCCGTTCCGCATGCCGCAGGCTTTTCTTCCTTCTTATCTCCTGCTCCGCATGCTGTTCCACATGCCGCAGGTTTCTTGTCTCCTGCCCCGCAGGCTGTTCCGCATGCTGCCGAAGTTGTCTCTTTGCCTCTTCCGAAAAGATTTTTTAATGCCATTTGATATTCCTCCTTTTGTTTTGTTGTAATAATCATTATTACAACATGTATATTATCAAAGTATGGTTGTAATGTCAATGGTTACATTAAAATTTTTTATTAAATTATCAGGTCTGACATACAGACATGCTTTGGAATAAAGAGTTCGCTTGCGAACTCTTTCGCAAGGTGCGGATTTGTAAGAATAATTACCTTTCCGCGCCTCTGCGATCCTGCGGAGCATTTTTATTCTATAGGAAGTTCAGAGAACTTTCCTATAGAATAAAAAAACACCCCATAAATCAGACTTCTGCTCTGACTCATGGGGTGTATTAAAAAGCACAATCACACCGTACTTTTTATTATTTAGATTTTTCAATATATTTCTTTATATCATTAACAACATCAGCAATAGTATATTTTTTCATCTCATTTTCCATTGCTTCCTGTATTTTTAAAAGCTTGTCATCCAGCGCATTATGAATATTTTTCCCAACCAGACAGTTTGGATTCGGATTTTCATGAAAGTGAAACAGCTCTCCGTCCTCCAACAAATCTACCGCCTTGTACACATCATAAAATGTTATCTCATCAATAGGTCTGGTGATTGCAGTTCCACCCGTTCCCCTTGCCACCTCAATCAGTCCCGCACTCTTCAACTGCGAGAGAAGCTTTCGTATAATTACAGGATTTACATTGATACTTGATGAAAGAAAATCGCTTGTAATTTTATAGTCCTCTTTAAAAGTTTCAATGCAGGCAAATATATGAATGGCAATCGTAAATCTGCTGGAAATTTGCACAAAAATACCTCCTGACAGCTTTTTTATAACCGATTATATTTCAGATTATTTTACATCCTCGGCGGTGTAATGTCAATTATTGCGGTTTTGCAGCTGCATCCGCTGAAATTTAATCAAAAAAAACCATCTGCATGTCCTTTAATGACCTGACCTTTCTGTCTGTAATCCTGTCATCGGCTGTGGTATATCCGCATAGTAACGGAGATTTTTCATCATACAGTTTTACCTTCTCCTTTACCATGTCATCATTATAATTCGCATAACAATATTTGCAGCCGTTAAGGCAGGTATCGTATGCCCCTATATCCACACTTTCAATGCACCCGCATTCTTGTCTCTGATTTCTGTCTTTTTCGCCTCTGAGCTTGCAGCCTGACAGTCTCTCAATTAATTTTTTGTCTATACAGCTTCCGTGCCGTATACCAGCCTGCTCAAGATTAATTTTTTCCGCACAGGTTTCAATTATCAGGTTACAGCGTGATGCGATTTGAGCCATCTTTTCCGCCAGACTGACAATTTCCTCATTTGTCATCTGCCGAATATCAAGCTGTCTCATATTTCGCTGTGTTTTTGCATACAAATTAACAAAGCTTATAATTACTTTTTCCGTATAGCCGGAAAGCTTATCCGCTATTTCCTCAAAAGCCTTTAAATGATATTCCGCTGTATACCTCTTGTTTATAAAAATCGGGTCATATCTCCATATAACCTTTTCCTTCCCTGTTTTTTCCGAAAGTTTCCTGAATATCGGAATAAGCTCCTCTCTTTTGTCCGGAAGGTGCGGCTCTATATCCTTACCGTATCCTGTGAGCGTAAACTGAAAATAATATGTATAATCCCTCAGATACCCCAGTTTATCTATCATTTGCGCAGGATTTTTAGTCCAGAAAACAATGCAGTCCACCGCCTCGGGCGATAAATCTATTCTGCTTATCTGCCGGGCGTTCATGGGATTTCTGACATACAGAAATCCCTCTCTAACTCTGTTTATAAACCATTCGGAATAATAATTGGGTATATCCGTTCTTCTGCTTGCACTTAAAATCATTTCTGTCTGTATCCTCATAATAACAAATTTGACCATACTTTGAAGCCGCTCTGTTATTTCCGTCAATCAAATTATCTTCTCTATCCTCAACATACTCTAAAACATTATGACAAATAATTATGTCAAATCTTTTTCTCTTCGCGGCTTCTTATTTACGTTTTTCACTGTTTTGAATCGGCAACCAATATTCGTCCAAAGTACTATCTTTTTCCGTTTAGACCTCTAATTCAGGCGTCTTTGCGTGAGACAACCCCAAGTTTGTAAGCCATTCCATATAACTATAGAGCTCCGCCTCCTGCAAGGCCTCTCCACGCATGCCATTTTCAGTATGATTAGAAAACACTACCCACCTGAGTGCCGGGACAGAGAAATAAATCAATCCATTACAATCTGACAACAAATTTTGCCCGATTTCGCATGCAATGTAAAAATAAAATTCACGCTCAGCAGAATTTTTCTCTACACGTGAATTACCAAGCAACGCCCTTTCCCGGCAATTCGCGCGACGTGTTCGCGGGCGTATTTTTTTCGCAGCTCATCGGCTTGCGCCATACCGCCGGAAATGGCTGTTTTTCTATATTCTCTGTTTTCATTTCTTTGATAGGATTCATTCTCTTATGTGATATTTGGGTTTATATCCGGGTTGCTGTATTGTACCCCGGAATAATGGATTTTCACACTCGCATGAAATGATAAATAACCAATCTTAAACATACAATTTCTGTTCTATCTGTTATGGTTATATTATAATATATTGTTAAATATTCGCCAACCTTTTCAATCGTATTACTCCCGATAGTTTTCGTTTGTCGTTACAAAACAGCGCAGCAAAAATCAGGCCCGTTATCCCATGCGGTATGTTTGTAGCAAAATACAGCGACCACTACGTTCTTTTCGCCATATTTTGCAAGAGACTTTTCCTCTCTTGCCTTTCCCCCAAAAAGACCTATGCAGGGACTCGCACCCCTGCATCAGTCTTTTTCAAACCGCACAATATCATCGGCTGTGCAGTTAAGAATACCGCATGATTTTTCTAACGTATTCATTGTAACACTTTGTTTTCTTTTTAACATAGTCATTGTATAATGACTGACAAAATGCTTATAAATGATGGCATATGTGGTCACGCTGCGTTTTTTCATGGTCTCCAAGCGAGGAATTAGGCATTAACAAATATTCGTCTATAGTATGAGTTCTCTATTTTAATTGCTTCTTCAATAGAAGATTATTATAATCATCTATAAGGAAAGGAATAATGATACGCATGAAGAAGAAAAAATTAATTGGTATACTTATTGCTCTTTGTCTGTTTATCTGCCTGTCTGCCTGTCTGATAACTTCCTGTGGCAGAGGAAATGACAAAATAACGAAAAGCAGTTCAGAAACAGAAAAACAAACAACTGTATCTGCTAAAGATAAGAAAGACGACTCCAAAACGGAAGAGTCTGAAACAAAAGAATAAGCCGCAGAAACGAACAAGGACGAAACAAACAGCAATAACAGCAGTTCCGAAAATACAGTTTCCACTCAAAAATCATCTGGTAATTCCGTTTCTGATACTACCCCAATAACTTCCGGTAACAGTTCTTCACAGAGCAAACCGGGTAATTCCGGAAGCAGCAGTAACCCTAATTCTTCGAGCAGTTCCGGAAGTTCCGGTCAGCCGTCCCATCAGCACAGTTATACTCTTGTAAGCGAAACGGCTGCCACATGTACTTCCGACGGTGTTCGTACATACAAATGCAGCGGTTGTGGTGACTCCTACACTGAAAACGGAGCATCCGCACTCGGTCACAACTGGACTGACCACTATAAGACTGTACATATTGACGAACAGAGTCACACCGAAACCGTGAAAAAGCAAGTTTGCAACGGTTGTGGCGCTCAATTCAACACTGCTGATGAGGCAATCAACCACATTGTCATGGACTTCTGGGATAACTGTGACAGTTATTCTTACAAAGTCGTCGATTCGTACCCTGTAGTTGACGTTCCTGCCCACGACGAACAGGTTTACGATTATACCGATTGCTCACGCTGTGGCGCACGTCAGTAATTGACCGCTTATCCCACTGCCTGTTTTACGGGTAGTGGGATTTTTTCTGAATTCGATTCTGCTTCAATGATCTGTTTCCAAATCAATTGCTTCTTCAATAGAAGATTGTTATAATCATTTATAAGGAAAGGAATAATGATACGCATGAAGAAGAAAAAATTAATTGGTATACTTATTGCTCTTT
>CASFUI010000276.1 GCA_949297565.1 uncultured Eubacteriales bacterium | reverse complement strand
TACAGCGTATTTCCTGCGTTTCAGGACTTGCTGTCCGCTCCTTCCGGTGCGTGTTGAGATTTAACATTTTCTTTTTAATCTGCATAAGATAAATAAACCTGTTTTTTGGGAGCCGGTTAATGGAATATCGTTATGACTACGCGGTTATCGGCGGTGATATGCGCCAGGTGTATCTTACGGAAGAACTTGCGCAGGACTCAAACCGTATCTGCTTCTATGCTCTCTTTAATACACCAGACAAACAGAATTACCCTGAAACCTCTCTTGTCAGCGAGGCTTTATCCTTAGAGGATGCCTGCGCCGCCGCAGACTGCATTATATGCCCGATTCCATTTCTCAGAAATGGCAGCTTTTTAAATCAGTCTGCTTTTACTGAGAATTTGCATGTATCTGAAATCTGTGCAAATCTGAAATCTGGCCAGACATTTTTTGCTGGCTGTATACCTGAAAGTTTTAAATTAAAAGCAGCGGAAACCGGCGTGCAGGTCTTTGACCTTATGCAGAATACACCGCTTTCCTTTTTTAACAGCTTCGCGACGGCTGAGGGCGCAATATGTGAGGCGGTAAAGCTAAGTCCGATTAACCTTCATCAAAGCCGCTGCGCCGTGCTGGGCTACGGAAAGTGCGGACGAACAATCTGTAATTATCTTAGAGGAATGTTTGCCCGGGTATACGCCTTCTCCAACGAGGAGAAAGAGCTTGCCGAAGCTGCTCTCATATCTGAAAAAACAGGTACTTTAATAGATTTCGGAACACTTGCGGGAGAATTTGACTTTATTTTCAACACAATTCCCGCTCAGGTTATAACTTCTGAAATTCTTAAAACAATGAAACATTCGGTAACAATTATTGATATTGCCTCCGCTCCGGGAGGCGTTGATTTTACAGCCGCCGCAGAACTTGGAATCCGTGCCGCATTATGCCCGGGACTCCCGGGAAAATACGCGCCATCCTCCTCCGCCAAAGCTGTGAAACGGACTATTCAAAAAATTTTAATGGAGCAGCTGCATCAAAAGTAAACGCTCCGGAATGGAGGATTAAAATGTCTTTAGCAGGAAAGCATATCGGAGTAGCCCTTACAGGCTCTTTTTGCACATATGAAAAGGTTTTCAGAGAACTGAAAAAATTAGTTGAAGAGGGAGCTTTAATTCAGACTATTTTTTCAAATGCGGCAGGAAGCATTGACAGCAGATTTGGAAAAGCGGAGGATTTTATCAAAAAAGCCGAGGAACTGACCGGCAGCAAGCCAATAATGACAATATCCGAAGCTGAGCCTATTGGCCCCGGCAGTCTGCTCGACATTCTTGTTCTTTTTCCTTGTACAGGAAATACTATCGCCAAGCTCGCCAACGGTATTACGGATACGCCTGTTTTAATGGCGGCAAAAGCACATCTTCGCAATAATAAACCTCTGGTGATTTCAATTTCCACAAATGACGCTCTGGGAATGAACATGAAAAATATAGGTCTGCTTTTAAACGCAAAAAATATATATTTTGTTCCTTTCAGCCAGGATAACCCCGAACACAAGCCAAACTCAATGATTTCGCGCACAGAGCTTCTCATTCCCTCTCTTGAGGCCGCCCTGGAAGGCAGACAGTATCAGCCTGTAATATGCTGAGTTCCAGAATAAAAAATCATTTCAATATCACACAATATATATAATATATGTATTATTTAGCGCAAATATAATATTAATAAAAACAGGAGGCTGAAATGTGCGGAATTGCAGGTTTTTATAACCCATATGCAGATTACACAAAAGAAAAGGACAAATGGCAGAGTATTTTAGATGAAATGAACCGAGCCCAGAAACGAAGAGGTCCGGACGACGACGGAACTTATCTTGACAGCTTGTGCGGTCTGGCTCACGTCCGCCTTGAAATTATAGATTTGCTTACGGGACATCAGCCTATGGTAAGAAAAAATAACGGCAGAGAATGCGCCGTTATTTTTAACGGCGAAATTTATAATATGAAGGAACTGAAAGCAGAGCTTTTGTCAGAGGGCGCCGCCTTTGACACCACGAGCGATACGGAAGTAATTCTGGCTGGTTATATGCTTCACGGAAAAGACTATGTCAAAAAGCTGAACGGAATTTTTTCGATTGCTCTGTGGGATTGTGCTCTCGGACAGATTTTTCTGTTTCGTGACCGTCTCGGTGTAAAGCCTCTGTTCTATACGGTAAAAGACAAAACCCTCATCTTCTCTTCCGAGATAAAGGGACTGTTCGCCTATCCCGGAGTTAAACCGGTTCTTGACCGGGACGGATTATGCGAGATTTTCGCGCTTGGTCCCGCGAAATCTTATGGAAAAGGCGTGTTTAAGGATATATGGGAGGTGCTCCCGGGACATTGTCTGACATTTAACGGCACGGACTGTGTTACTGAGGCATACTGGCAGCTTGAGAGCCGTCCTCATGAGGATAATATGGAAAAAACGGTTGAAAAAACCGCATGGCTTGTTGAGGACGCGGTTAAAAAACAGATGCTCTCCGATATTCCTATCAGTACATTTCTCTCTGGCGGCGTAGACAGCAGTCTTGTCACCTCAATCTGTGCCAGGGAGCTGAAAAAGCAGGGAAAAATACTTAACACCTTTTCCTTTGATTTTCACGATAACAACAAATATTTTAAGTCTAATTCCTTTCAGCCGAGCCAGGACCGCCCATATGTTGAACAGATGGTTGAGTACTGCGGAACAAATCATCATTTTCTTGAATGCGGCAATGAGGAACAGCTGGAGTATTTATACAAGGCTGTCGATGCCAGAGACCTTCCGTGTATGGCTGACGTGGAATCCTCGATGCTTTATTTCTGCTCAAAGGTGACTGACTACAATAAAGTTACGCTGACGGGAGAGTGCGCGGACGAAATCTTCGGCGGTTATCCATGGTTTCACAATCCGCAGGCGTTTAAAACTGATGCTTTCCCGTGGTCAATGAGTATTAAGCCGCGTCAGACTCTTTTGTCGGATGATGTTATAAGAAGCCTTAACATGGAGGAGTACGCGCACGCCGCCTATGAAAAGACGATTGGAGAAACGCCTGTCTTGCCTGAAGATAATCCCGAGGAGAAGCGAAGAAGAGAAATAGCATATTTAAATCTTCGCTGGTTTATGGTGACGCTTCTTGACAGAATGGACAGAACAAGTATGTACAGCGGACTGGAGGCAAGAGTTCCGCTTGCCGACCACAGGATTGTTGAATATGTCTTCAATGTTCCGTGGCAGATGAAATGTCCCGACGGCATTGTAAAAGGACTTCTTCGCCACGCGGGTGAAAATCTGCTCCCGGAGGAAATTCTCTGGAGACGTAAAAGCCCTTATCCAAAAACCTACGACCCCGCATATGAGAAAATGCTTGGAAACCGCCTTCAGGAAGTGCTTGCAGACCCGTCGGCACCTGTCCGCTCACTGCTTGACACCAAAAAGGTAAACGCATTTCTGAACTCTCCTTCCGATTACGGAAAACCATGGTACGGTCAATTAATGGCAGGCCCTCAGATGCTGGCTTATATGCTTCAGGTAAACTACTGGCTTGAAAAATATAAAATTCAGATATTGTGAGAATAAAGAGTTCGCTTGCAAACTCTTTCGCGAGGCGCGGATTCGTAAGAAAATTTACCTTTCCGCGCCTTGACAAATCAGTTTGCCGAACTGACCCACAGAGGCTTCAACTACCTGTTGCCGCTGTGCCAAATCTATAAATATTCACACATAATTCCCTGCGCTCCAAAACATCGCTCCAATTCACACCGCAATTCAGCGCTGCATTTACTTCCGAAAATCACCTTTGAAAATTCCAGTCCGAAATCCGTGCAGGGCTTCGCAATTCCTTTATAGCCCAAACGTTCCTTGATATTCATCTCTATTCGTCCGCCATTTACCTCTCCCAGATCATATGGGCAATAAAGAATTCTGACTTCTTTTTCCCTCTCAGACGCAATGTTGACACTGTAATTGTATGGATTTTTTACAACCCATGGAATAATTGAAAGCGCGCAGATTTCCCCGTTAATTGCAGAAATTATCATTTTGTCAAAATCTATGTTTACTTTTTCCATATACTCCACCGGATATAAATAATCATAATTTGTCACATTAAATTCAACGCAGATACCGTTTCCGTCTGACGCATAATCCTCCCACATATAATCCTGATACTCATATGTCAGCGAATATACATCGTACATTTCCGTAAGATAATTCACCAGCCGCTTTATATTCTCAACGCTGCGGCCTGTCTTTTCGGATATTTTCTCAGCGTTATAATTAATCTGAAACTCCGTATTGTCATTTAATGCTTTATAAAAAGAAAACCATATTTTCTTTTGCTTCAATGTATCAACTATATCTCTTACAGAATCCTTCGCTCCCTCAAGAGAAATATACTTATATACTTTTCCGTCTTTTATTATTTTTTTCAAATAATTTTCCTTATAAGCATCCGCTCTGTCTGATTTGCCGTTTAGAGCCCCCAACAGTTCTATATAATTTTCATAAAATCTAAGTATACTCATTTTTAATCCCTGTTTCTTCTATCTTTCATAGTATACTCACACCTTTTAAAATAAATCAAAAACCTGCCTAAATTCTAAACGGACTTTAAATAAAACATACTCTATTTCGCATTTACAAGTTCTATGGCCTGTTTTCCCGATATATGTTCCGGTGTCATCTCAAGCATACATAATGGAGCCCACTCCCTCTCAACAGCCTTACGCCTGTTTTCGGCAGTATCTTCCGGCGCATACTTTAACGCCAGTTTTTCAATTCCGTCAAGCTTTTCCTGTTCATCCTCCAATATACGAATTGTGCCGAACACGATAACACTGCGAAAATACGTAGTATATTCCTCGGGTACAATGTCGTCCTTGGCAATAAC
>CASFUI010000275.1 GCA_949297565.1 uncultured Eubacteriales bacterium | reverse complement strand
GTTCGTTGAACTTTCTATAGAATAAAAATGCTTTGCAGGAACGCAGAGGCGCGGAATGGTAATTATTCTTACGAATCCGCGCCTCGCGAAAGAGTTCGCAAGCAAACTTTTTTTCTGTTTTTTGTCACCTTTTGTATTTTTTTGGCGTCTAATATTATATAATTAAGAAAACAAAAATGGCGGTGTGTTATGGTATTCAGCAGTATTAAGTTTATTTTTATTTTTATACCTATATTTTTCGGGTTGTATTATCTTTTTCCAAACAGGCATAAAAATCAGATATTGTTTGCGGGCAGCATGTGTTTTTATTTTGTGGGAACTATTGACCACCCCGAGCATTTTATTTTGTTTCTTGTAAGTATACTGGTTGATTTTTTTGTCGGGCTTCTGATAGAACGGTATCAGAACTATAAAAAAGTATTTCTTGTCACGGGTGTTGTTTATCATCTTATTTGCCTTTTTACAGTCAAGTATCTCAGCTTCGTTCTGAGCGAGATGAACAGCATAATTCCGGGTTTTGATATATCTGTTGATATAATTCTTCCTATAGGAATTTCGTTTTATACATTCCAGGGGATTTCGTATATAGTTGATGTTTACAGATGTAGCGTTCCTGCGGAAAAGAGCCTTCTGAGATTCAGCGTCTATATATCAATGTTTGAACAGCTTATAGCCGGACCTATTGTAACTTACGGACAGGTCAGAAATGAACTTCGGCGCAGAAAAATAAGGCTTGAGGCAGTTTTAAACGGCGTGGGGATATTTGTGTTCGGTCTGGGGTTAAAGGTACTTCTTGCAAATCCGGTTGGGAAGCTTTGGACAGATGTATTGGCTATAGGTTTTGAGAGCGTATCTACGCCACTTGCGTGGATGGCAATTCTTGCATATACCTTTCAGATATATTTTGATTTCTTCGGATATTCGCTTATGGCGATAGGTCTTGGGAAAATGCTTGGGTTTAATCTCCCTAAAAATTTTGATTTTCCGTATCTGAGCCGCTCGATGACAGAGTTCTGGAGACGCTGGCATATAACGCTTGGGAGCTGGTTCAGAGATTATGTATATATTCCGCTGGGAGGAAACAGAAATGGTAAAGCTGCGACAGTAAGAAACCTGTTAATTGTATGGATGCTCACGGGAATATGGCATGGAGCAGGATATAATTTCATTCTGTGGGGGTTTATTATTTCACTGATAATAATAATAGAAAAACTGTACATAGGAAAATTTCTTGAAAGATTTCCGGCGGTTGGACATATCTATATGATTGTTTTGATTCCTCTTACATGGGCGGTTTTTGCGATAGACAACATAGGGCAGCTCGGAGTGTTTTTTACAAGGCTGTTTCCGTTTTTCGGACAGGGAGTATGGTCTATATTCAGATATGATTACATTAAATACTTAAAGCTTTATTGGCCGTTTTTGGCTGCGGGATTGTTATTCTCAACACATCTCCCGTTTAATATTCTTAAACTTATCAAAAACCGTTTTGTGATTGCAGGCATACTTGCCGTGATATTTATTGCAAGCGTTTACTGTATGTACCGCGGTCTTGACGACCCGTTTTTATATTTTAGATTTTAGCGACAGCATTTTAAATGGAGGTATTCAGGATGAAAAAGTCAAATATTCTTACTTTTTTTTCATATATAGCAATGATTTCATTCTGTGTGATGCTGATTTTCCTGCGCAATACCGCAGCCGGTAATATTGCATCAGGGAAGCCTTCGGGCGGGCAGAATACAGGCAGTCAATATGTCTCTGAAGAGACGTCTCAAAACGAGAGTTCTTCGTCAGAGGAACAGTCCGAGTCGGAAAGTCAGTCTGAGTCGATGTATTCTGATGAGACTTTACCGGAAAATGAACAAAATAATACTGCTTGTGAGAATAATAGTACTGAGGAAGAACAGACAAATCAGGAGGAAAATAATACCGGAGACGACATGAATAATCCGGAAGATAATTCTCCTGATGAGTCAGGTAATATTAACATATCAATGAATGATACTCTTTTTATCGGCGATTCGAGAACGGTGGGACTGTCAGAGTATGCTGGAATTGACGGCGCAGACTTCTTTGCCACTGTTGGAATGAGCGTGTATAACATTCATAAAAAACCGGTCTCTGTTCCGAATGTTGGAAAATTAACATTAAATGAGTTGCTTGGCAGCAAAAATTATGCAAAAATATATCTTATGCTTGGCATAAATGAAATAGGATATGATTTTGACACCACAGTAGCAGAGTACGGAAAGCTTATAGATTTTATAAGAGATAAACAGCCGGGGGCTGCTATAATTGTTCAGGCAAACCTTCATGTTACAAAGAGCCGTTCAGACACGGATAATGTTATTAATAATCCGGCAATAAACAGATTTAATGATGCAATTTCGAAATTTGCCAACGGAAATGATATATTTTATCTTGATGCAAATATATTATTTGATGATGAAGGAGGTAATTTGTCTGCTGATAAAACCCAGGATAATGTACATCTTTATGCGAAGTATTATATAGAGTGGGGCAGATGGATTATGGAGCAGACTGCCCTTAGTTAAGCGAGGGCAAATTTGATGGATAGAGATGATTTTTGCGGAAATATAAGGCTTTGTGAGAGAGCAATGTATTCTTTGGCATTTTCTGTTTTGAGGAATGAGGAAGATGCCGCGGATGCAATAGGCGAATCCGTTTACCGTGCATATAAAAAAATTGATACACTAAAAAATGACAGTTCTTTTAAACCGTGGATACTTCGTATCGTACACAATACGGCAGTTGAGATGATACGTAAAAATGTGAATATAGCTCCGGTGGATGAATTGCCGGAAACTGTTTGCTACAGAGAAGAGGAAGATATAGCTTCGAGGCTTACGCTGCGTGGGGCGGTTGAAAGCCTTAAAAGTCCTTATGATACAGTCGTTATATTGTTTTATTATGAAAATCTTTCAGTATCGAAAATCGCACAAATTACGGGCACAAATATAGCTGCGGTAAAACAGCAGCTATCTCGTGCAAGGAAGATGCTGCGGGAGATTTTGAAGGAGGATTTTAGCTGATGAATAAATTTGATAAATATCTCCGCAAAAAAGCGGCTGATGAAAATTTTGAAGTCCCCGATTCTGTTAAAGAGCATATAGAGAGCGTTCTTATGAATTTGCCGGATGAAAAAGAAAACAGCATGAGGGAAAATGCGCGCGGCAAAGCGTCAAAAAGACGCAGCTTTTATGTTTTGACATGTGTGGCGGCTGCGGTATGCTTTATCTTTTTAACAGTATTCCTCCTTCCGAGTGTAAGTCCTGCCTATGCCGAGGTTTTGGTGAAAATTCCTGTAATCGGAGACATTGTAAAAGTAGTTACTAAATACGGTTATTCTTATACTGACGACAGATATAAAATGGAGGTTGATGTTCCTCAGATAGATGATGAAAATAACGATGCAGCTGAATATATCAATAAAAGTGTTGAGGAGCTGACATCACAGCTTGTCGAAGAGTTTTATAAAGACCTTGAAAAAACTGACGGTGAGGGCTATAAATCTGTTTATGTCGATTATGAGACAGTTACAAATACAGATAAATGGTTTACGCTTAAATTATCGGTATATAACGGAGGAGCCGGAACAGGAAACCAATATTATAAGTATTATCATATAGATAAGCGCAGCGGAAATATTGTTCAGCTTGGGGATTTATTTGAGAGCGATGATTATTCTGATGTAATCGCGGAAGAGATAAAGAGACAGATGCAGGAACAGATGGATAATGATGAAAATATCAGCTATTGGATAAACGGAGCTCTGCCGGGAGCCGATTTTGTTTCACTTGACAGCGGACATAATTTTTATTGGAATGAAAACGGTGAGCTTGTCATTGTATTCGACAAGTATGAGGTGGCTCCGGGGGTTATGGGAACGCCTGAATTTGCAATAGGTAAAGATATTATTGAAAATATTATAAAACCTGAATTTGCGGACATTATTCAATGAATAATGTCCGTTTTTACGTATGGCTGCGGACTTTGTTCTACATTTCGTGGTGAATACATATATATTGTAATAATACCGCCTGAGGTGAAGCATTTGGGCAAAAAAGAGATAGCAGAAGCGCTTGGCATGCCGAAGGACGTAGTGCTGGGAATGCCTTTAATCACAATGACAGGCAATATGCGTGTGAATGTTGAAAATTTTAAATCTATTGTCAGCTATGAGTGTCAATCTGTCAGACTGTTGACAAAGAAAGGCTGTATGGAAATAAGAGGGCGCAATCTTGAGATAGAGTACTATGATGAGGAGCAGATTCAGGTCAGAGGAATTATTTGCAGTATTGAATATATAAATTGAGGCATATATGGGAAAAAAAGACCGCATTTTAGGATTTATTGTTATACGTGTTACAAGTGATAACAAGGAACGCTTTATAAATATGTGCCGTTTTAAAGATATAAGGCTTTACAGCATAACACCGGGAGACGGCTATATTGAAGCACAGATGGCTGCAAAGGATTTCAGAAGACTAAGGGAGGTGGCAAGAAAAACAAAAAGCCGCGTCAAAATCATAAAAAAAAGCGGTCTTGCATTTATGGCTTTCAGATACAGAAAACATTATTCTTTTGTGGCGGGAATATTTTTATGTATTTCATTTCTTTATATTTGCAGCCTTTTTTTGTTTAATATAACAATTTCCGGAAATATAAGTTTGACACAGCCGGTACTGCTCAGATATCTGGACAGTATCGGAGTAAAAAACGGAATGCGTATAAGCGCCATAGACTGTGATATGATTGAGACAAAAATGCGCCAGGACTTTGATGAGATAACATGGGTCTCGGCGACAGTCAAGGGTAATCATCTGTATGTTTACATTAAGGAGAATGACGGTTATCTGAATGCAGCCGAAAATCTTCAGTCCCAAAACAGCAGCATGCAGAGCGAAGCAAATGAAAACGGTGGCGCAGCGGGCAGCGAAATATCCGGCAGCAATATAGTTGCAACACAAAACGGAATTGTTGAATCTATCATTACCAGAAGCGGTACTCCTATGGTTAAGAAAGGAGATGAGGTGACTGCCGGGCAGATTCTTGTGTCCGGAATTGTGGAAATTTATGACGACACCGGTGAGCTTATGACAAAAAGAGCAGTGAATGCCGATGCTGATATTTATGTGAGAAACGAGACCGAGTATTCTGATACGCTTGAAGCTGTATATGAACAGAAGGTTTTTACGGGCAGGAAAAAGACTGTTAAAACTCTGGCGTTCGGCGATTATATTTTAAATATTGGTTTTGAAAAGCCGGGATTTAAAATGTATGATACTGTGTATAATTATAAGAACGTGGCGCTTGAGGAGAATTTTTATCTTCCGGTAGCGTTCGGCAGCAGGACATATTATGAGTATGAGCTTGTTCAAAGTGAGTATACGGATGAGGAGGCCGCGGCTATATTAAATAAAAATCTTAATGCGGCGCTTTCCGAATACCTTGAAAATAACGTGCAAATACTGGATAATCGTGTTAGAATATTAAAAAATAATGACGCCTATGTCTGTGAGGGAACTCTTGTGATGCTTACGCCACAGTCTGAAAAGAGTCCTTTGACGCAGGAACAGATACAGATGCCGCAGGATGACGCGGAGGGCGAAGAAGAGGAAGAGAGCAGTTAATGAGTGTAGTAGAGACTAGAATGGATATACCGGCAGAATACAGTGTTTCGGTATTCGGACATTTTGATGAGTATGTAAAAAAGATTGAAAAAATTCTGAAGGTGACTATTATTGCAAGAGATTCAGAGGTTAAGATACTTGGAAGCGAGACAGGGGTAAAGCATGCCTCAAAGGTTTTGTCAAATCTTTTGGAGCTTGCCAGGCGGGGAAACACAATTACTGAACAGAATGTAGATTATGCGTTGTCGCTGTGTCTGGAGGAAAAGGAGGATGCGCTCCTTGAGATAGATGATGAGATTGTTTGCAGAACAATTACCGGAAAGCCGATAAAGCCAAAGACTCTGGGACAGAAAAATTATGTGGAGCAGATAAGGAATAAAATGATAGTGTTCGGACTTGGCCCTGCGGGAACAGGAAAGACATATCTTGCTATGGCTATGGCAATTCAGGCATTTAAGAGCGACGAGGTTGGGAGAATTATACTTACAAGACCGGCAATAGAAGCGGGAGAGAAGCTGGGATTTCTCCCTGGAGATTTGCAGAGCAAGGTTGACCCGTATCTCAGACCGCTCTATGACGCGCTATACCAGATTATGGGAGCAGAGAGCTTCTCGGCTAATATGGAAAAGGGACTTATAGAGGTTGCGCCGCTTGCTTATATGAGAGGAAGGACACTCGACAACGCGTTTATTATACTTGACGAGGCACAGAATACAACGCCGG
>CASFUI010000274.1 GCA_949297565.1 uncultured Eubacteriales bacterium | reverse complement strand
GCCTTTATATTTTAAATTTCTGTCTGTTCTGGTTATATGTTCCATTTCTACCCCTTATATCAGTTATTTTTTTATCCCGCTGCATGCTTCATAACAAGCGTCTGTCGCCTGAATAACAGCATTCCTGAAACCGCATGCCTCAAGCGCAGCAACGCCCTTTATCGTTGTTCCCCCCGGAGAGCATACATTATCCTTGAGCTTACCCGGATGTTCCCCCGTCTCAAGCACCATTTTCGCAGCGCCGAGAACTGTCTGTGCCACAAGCTTATACGCATCTTTTCTCGAAATCCCGTATTTTACGGCGCCATCAGCAAGAGCTTCAATAAACATATACACATATGCCGGAGAGCTTCCGCTGGCACACACTATGCCGCTCATAAGATTTTCAGGGACTGTGACTACCTTTCCGAATGAGCTGAAGAATTTTTCAACGGTATCGCGCTCCTCAAATGAAAAATCTGCCGTATTATAGCTTATACCTGTCATACCCTCTCCGACAAGAGCAGGTGTATTAGGCATTGCGCGCACAACTCGTATATCATTTCCAAGCTTCTGCTTTATATCCTGTATTGTTATTCCGGGAGCCAATGAGATAATTATACTCTCCTCTGTCACAATATTATGAATATTCTTAAGCACAGCATCATATACCTGCGGTTTAACTGCAAGAATAATGTATTTTGCATTGTTTGCGCACTCCGCGTTGCTCTGCGCGTAGCGAACTCCGGTCTCAGCGCTGACCTGCTCACACCGCTCCTCGCTCGGACATGTAAAAATAATACTTTCCTTCGGAAATACACCTAACGCGCCTTTAAGCATGGCATATCCCATATTTCCCATTCCGATAAAACCAAATGTATTCATTAGAAATCCTCCGTTCTTTAGTTATATGACTATTAACAAAAACCCATTTCAAACATGTTTTATCTGAAATGGGTTTTTAAATATATTTTTATTTTACTTTGTTTCAAGTATTTTTTCAATACTTACGATTTTAACGCACAGAACAAATAAATCAGAAGCCTGTTTCATCTCCTCAGGAGTAGGGAATGACGGCGCTATACGAATATTGCTGTCCTTTGGGTCTTTTCCGTAAGGAAATGTCGCGCCCGCGTTTGTGAGCGTAACTCCTGCTTCCTTACACTTTTCAACTATAGCCTTTGCACAGCCCTCAAGCGCGTCAAACGAAATAAAATAGCCTCCTCTAGGCTCAGTCCATGTACCTATTCCAAGTCCCGTAAGCTCGTCCTCAAGCACCTCCAAAGTAGCCTCAAACTTAGGTCTCATCTGTTCGGCATGTCTCATCATATGAGCACGGATTCCCTCAACATTCTTAAAAAAGCGGACATGTCTCAACTGATTAATTTTATCATGACCTATTGTCTGAATTGTAAGCTGCTTTTTAATCTCAGCAATATTGTCAGCAGACGATGCCAGAGCAGCTATTCCCGAACCCGGGAAGCTCACCTTCGATGTAGAAGCAAACTCAAATACCATATCAGGATTTCCAGCCTTCTCACACTCAGAAATAATGTCAAGAATTTCATCCTGTTTGTCCTCATAGAGATGATGCACCACATACGCATTATCCCAGAAGATTCTGAAATCCTTTGCAGCCGGCTTAAGAGCCGCAAATCTCTTTACTGTTTCGTCAGAGTACGTATATCCCTGTGGATTGGAATACTTTGGCACGCACCATATTCCCTTTACTGACTCATCATTATTTACATACTGTTCTACCATGTCCATATCAGGACCGTTCTCGGTCATCGGAATATTTATCATTTCAATTCCAAAACGCTCTGTTATAGCAAAATGTCTGTCATAACCAGGAACAGGACATAAGAATTTAACTTTATCAAGCTTAACCCACGGAGTACTTCCAAGCAAACCGTGCGTA
The DNA here is from genome assembly GCA_949297565.1 of uncultured Eubacteriales bacterium. GTDB lineage: Bacteria > Bacillota > Clostridia > Lachnospirales > Lachnospiraceae > Lachnospira. The sequence continues at coordinate 7,483 of CASFUI010000274.1, read as the reverse complement.
TATGCTCTTGATACCTGATCATACATAATGCTGAGACTTGCGTTGCCGTATACAATAACATGCTCAGGCGTCGTTCCCATCATATCTGCCATAAGCTTCTTTGCCTCCGGAATACCATCGACAAGACCGTAATTTCTGCAATCTGTTCCGTCCTCAGCCTTTAAATCGGAAGAACTGTTAAGAACATCCAACATTCCCATTGTCACATTCAGCTGTTTTGCCGAAGGCTTGCCTCTTGACATATCAAGCTTAAGCCCTTTAGACTTTGCCTCTGTATATCTTGCGTCAAGCTCTTCCTTCAGTTTTAATAATTCTTCCTTGCTCATTTCACAATACTGCATAAATAACCTCCATGATGATTTTTTCCGTAAACTTTTGATATAATACAACAAACAATAAAAAAAGGCAATACCGCAAATAATTATTTGAAGTTTTTCACTTAAATAACTAATAATATTAAGTAATATTCATATTTCACTTTATTTTAACAACTTACAAAACCGAACAAAACATGCTTTGCCAGTTTAGCCGATCAGCTTGCTCAGGCAAAATGAAAAGTAAGCATTTTATACTGCCTTGTTTCTTAGCGTAAAAAAACACCTGCAAATGCATTTTCTGCATCTGCAGGTGTTCTATGAACTATAATCATTCTATTTGGCATAGTCAACGGCTCTCGACTCTCGAATTACGCTGACCTTAATCTGTCCCGGATATTCCATCTGATTTTCAATCTGTTTAGAAATATCTCTTGCCATAAGTACCATATCCGAATCACTGACGACTTCAGGAATGACCATAACACGAATCTCTCTACCCGCCTGAATGGCAAATGATTTTTCAACCCCTTTAAAGGAATTGGCAATATCTTCTAATTGTTTAAGTCTGTTTGTGTAAGTTTCCAACGTCTCGCGTCTTGCACCAGGTCTTGCAGCCGATATAGTATCGGCAGCCTGAACTATGCACGCTATCAAGCTTTCCGGCTCGACGTCTCCATGATGTGCTTCTACTGCATTAATAACTGTAGGCGATTCCTTATACTTTCTGCAAAGGTCAACACCTATCTGAACATGTGAGCCCTCAATTTCATGGTCAATAGATTTACCTATATCATGTAGCAAGCCGGCTCTCTTTGCAGTTTTTACATCGCAGCCGATTTCTCCGGCTAAAAGACCGGAAAGCTGTGCTACCTCAATAGAATGCTTCAGCGCATTCTGACCATAACTTGTTCTGAAACGCATTCTTCCAAGAAGCCTTACAAGCTCAGGATGAATGCCATGAACACCAACCTCAAGGGTTGCAGCCTCACCTTCTTCTTTAATTAAAACTTCTACTTCCTTCTGAGCTTTCTCGACCATCTCCTCAATTCTTGCCGGATGAATACGTCCGTCAAGAATAAGCTTCTCAAGCGCGATTCTGGCAACCTCGCGTCTAATCGGGTCAAAGCCTGACAAAACTACAGCCTCAGGCGTATCGTCAATAATAAGTTCTACGCCGGTAAGTGTCTCAAGTGTACGAATATTTCGTCCTTCTCGTCCGATAATTCGTCCCTTCATTTCGTCGTTAGGCAGCTGTACAACAGAAATTGTTGTCTCTGCTACATGGTCGGCAGCACATCTCTGAATCGCTGTCACCACATAGTCCTTTGCCTTCTTTTCAGCTTCTTCCTTAGCCCTGCTTTCATATGTTTTAATCATTACAGCAGTTTCATGTTTCACTTCATCTTCAACAGTCTTTAATAGATATTCTTTTGCCTGTTCGGAGGTTAATCCTGAGATTCTTTCAAGTTCCTGTTGTCTCTTCTGTTCAAGTTCATCAACCTTCTGCCTCATCCTACCAAGTTCTTCTTCTTTCCTGGTAATGCTCAAGTCACGCTTCTCTACAGCCTCAATTTTCCTGTCCAGAGACTCTTCTTTAGAAAGTACACGTCTTTCATACTTCTGTACTTCAGCACGTCTTTCTTTTGTCTCCTTCTCAAGCTCATTCTTGTTTCTTAAAGATTCCTCTTTAATCTCCAAGAGAGCTTCCTTCTTTTTTGTCTCGGCTGTTTTTAATGCTTCATCTATTATTTCTCTGGCTCTTTCATTGGCATTGCCGATGGTTGCATCGTTTGCCTTTTTAATTACATTAGAAGAAATAAACCATGTAATAGGTGCGACTATCACTAATGTTGCAATTATAGCGATAAAAACTGGCACAGGAGCACCTCCTTATTTAGTTTTCATTGTACAAGCATACAACGTATTAATATTATACTTATTTCGCCGTATTGTCAAGAAATTTACATTGTACACACACAGTTTTTACACGCTTTCATGAATGTTCCTGATACTTTGACACTAAATCCATGGCGCTGTCAATAACATCACACCTGAAACCTTTTCTGTAAAAATATGCTTTAAGCTTCTGGCGTTCATTGTATTCCATTGAATTAATTGAAATATTTCTGCACTTTTTTTCAAGCTGAAAAACTATCTGCTGAAGCTCGCTGTCCGTATGCTCATTATAATATTCGTCACAAACGCTTTCAATTATCTGAGCTGATACTCCTTTATTCGTCAAAAAAGCCTGTACCATTCTTCTGCTCTTACTTCCAGCCTTAAATGCGACATAATTCTGCGCATATCTCTCATCATCAATATATCCGTACTCTCTTACATACGATAAAGCCGCCTCTACAGCTTCGGCAGGATAATATCCGTCCCTCAGCTTTTTCTTAAATTCAGCCTCAGTATAATCCTTGCTTTTTAAAAGATTCATTCCCCGAATTACTGCTCTCCTGGATAAAGCAGAAATAATATCCGTATATACTTCAACAGGAATACATTCTCCCGGATGTATATTATACTTTTTGAGTTCACCCGCATAAAGCGCGAAAGCACGTTCCTCATTAACATAAACAAGTCTTCGCTTCGATGTCAGTTCCCGTATAGATGTAACTAAATATTCCATACCTATTTAACAGCCTTAAAATTATTTTATCTATTCTTCACTCTCTTTGGCTGAAGCTTTTTTTCTTCCTGCTGCCGGTTCCTTGGCAGGTTCATTCTCTGCTTCTTTTTTATTGTCTTCGGAGTCAGCCTCTTCAGTTCCCTTATTAAAATAATGCTCTCTAACCTTATTCTCTATCTCATTCATAATATCAGGATGCTCGGTGAGATACTTTTTGGCATTCTCTCTTCCCTGTCCGATTTTCTCATTATTATACGCAAACCACGCACCACTCTTCTGAACTATTCCTACATTAGAGGCTAAATCAAGTATATCACCCTCAACTGATATTCCGCGTCCAAACATAATATCGAACTCAGCTTCCTTAAACGGAGGTGCAACCTTATTCTTTACAACCTTTACTCGTGTTCTGTTGCCGATAACTTCTCCTCCCTGCTTAAGCGTCTCAATTCTTCTAACATCCAGTCTCACGGAAGCATAAAACTTGAGAGCACGCCCTCCTGTTGTTGTCTCAGGATTGCCGAACATGACGCCTACCTTCTCTCGGAGCTGATTAATAAAAATAACGACACAGTTATTCTTGCTCACAACCGGCGTAAGCTTTCTCAGCGCCTGAGACATAAGTCTCGCCTGAAGACCAACATGTGAATCGCCCATGTCCCCGTCAATCTCAGCCTTTGGAACTAACGCTGCGACAGAGTCAACAATAATTATATCAACGGCTCCGGAACGGACCATAGTCTCCGTAATCTCAAGCGCCTGCTCACCGCTGTCAGGCTGCGATATGTACAGATTATCAATATCCACCCCAATATTCTTGGCATATACAGGATCTAATGCGTGCTCGGCGTCAATAAAGCCCGCAATTCCTCCGCGCTTTTGTACTTCTGCAACCATATGCAGCGCAACGGTTGTCTTACCGCTTGACTCAGGTCCGTAAATCTCAACAACTCTTCCCTTAGGAACCCCTCCAAGTCCCAGAGCTATATCAAGGCTAAGAGAGCCCGTCGGAACAGTCTCAACATTAAGGTTATAATTAGATTCTCCGAGCTTCATAACTGAGCCCTTGCCGAACTGCTTCTCGATATTGGCCAGCGCCGCATCAAGCGCTTTCATCTTCTCTTCTTTTATCATCTTCAATCTCCTTCGCAATGAACATTTGTTCGTTGAATGTATATTATATTATTTTAACTGTAATGTCAAGTATAAAACGAATATTTGTTCGTATATATAAAAACTAATATCCGCAAACAAAATGCACATACATATATTAATAATCCTGGAATTCCACATATACAAATTATACGCCTCTATATACCATTTGTAAAGTTTTTATTTTTATAACACACAAAAAGATGCCAAATCTGTATTTGCACACATGACGTCAAACTGCCGCGCCGCACGTCCATCGCAGAAAACAAAGAAGCGGAACAGACTGCCGTAAGCTAATCTGTCCCGCACCTGTTCATTAAATACAATAAACACTTCATCAAAAAACTCTAAAAAATTACTGTTTTTATTACATAAGTTCTTTTAAGATACTGTGTCAATAATAAACTTCAAAGCCTCGTCTGCCGCCTGACAGCGAATACTCATTCTGTCACCTTCAAAATTAAAGCCCCTGACATGCGTTTTTCCATGGTAATAACAGCCGATATAGACGCAGCCGACAGGTTTTCCGTCCTCAGTATCAGGTCCTGCTACTCCTGTAACCGAAACGCATACATCTGCGCCCGCTGCACAAGCTCCCCCCTCAGCCATTTCACCCGCCGTCTGCTCACTGACAGCAGAATACTGTTCAAGAGTCTTTCTGCTGACTCCGAGCATCGTGTGCTTTGCCTCGTCACAATAAGTAATATATCCCTGATGAAATACAGCCGATGCACCTTTTACATTTACAAGCCTTGAGGCAACCATGCCACCAGTGCAGGACTCCGCTGTTGTAACTGTGAGTCCCCTCTCTTTCAGCGCAAAGACAGCCATCTCCTCAAGCGTATTTTTGCAAAAATCATTTCCCGCTATCACTTTGATGAGCCCTCCAGAAATACCTTGTAGTTTTTTGCAATATAGTCTATAAGCGAAATCACAGTAAGCGCCAGCGCTATATATACAAAAATCATATTAATAATGTTCATATTAGGAAAAGGCAAATCAAGAACAAGAAGGATAATCATAATCATCTGAAATGTTGTTTTAAATTTACCCCAGTAGCTTGCGGCTATAACAACACCGCTGTCTGAAGCAACAAGCCTGAAACCGCTTATTATAAATTCTCTCGCAATAATAATAATTACAATCCAACCCGCTATTTTTCCCAAATCAACAAGTGCAATCAGAGCTGAACAAACCAACAGTTTATCCGCCAGCGGATCCATAAATTTACCGAAATTTGTGACAAGATTATACTTTCTCGCTATTTTTCCATCCAAAAGGTCCGTGAGGCTTGCGACAACAAATATCGCCACCGCAATAACCGCATTTGCCCTGCCCCAGAAATCTGTGTATACAAATATAAGAAAAAACGGTATCAAAATTGTTCTGAGTACTGTCAGTTTATTTGGCAAATTCATATATTCCTCCATTTCCGTGCCGTTTCAGCCACAGACAAATTATTCATGCTGTTTCCAAATATTTCAGCCGATATATCCTTTTAATACTTTCAGCACAGGCTGCCAATCAGGTCATATTCCATAGCGCCGTCTATCCTGACCTTCACGATATCACCAGACATAAGATTTTCATCAGTATTTACGAAAACATATCCGTCAACATTAGGTGCATCCTTATAGGAACGTCCCACATAAGTATTGTCGTCCTCAATTTTTCCCTCTATGAGGCACTCTATAACTCTGCCGATCATCTCACGCGACTTATCAAGCGAAACTGCCTGCTGAAGCTCCATTACCGCATCGCGTCTCGCCTCCTTAACAGCCTCGTCAATCTGTCCCGGCATAGCTGCCGCAGGTGTATCCTCCTCAGCGGAATAAGTAAATACACCAAGCCTGTCAAATTCCATCTCATCGACAAAATCAAGCATCTCCTCATGTTCTTCCTGGGTCTCTCCAGGAAATCCGGTTATGAGAGTTGTCCTGAGCGCAATATCCGGAATATTCTCTCGCAGTCTGGCAATAACATCCTTTAATTCCTGCTTTGTCGTTCTTCGCCCCATTCGCTTTAAAATATTGTCGCTGGCGTGCTGTATAGGCATATCAAGATAATGACACACCTTCGGCTCATTTTTTATGACCTCGATGAGAGAATCATCAATTTCCTCAGGATAACAGTACAATATCCTTATCCAGGAAAGCCCCTCAATTCCGGCAAGTCTTTTTATCAGCTCGGCAAGCGATTTTTTTCCGTAAATATCAACTCCGTAAACTGTCGTTTCCTGAGCTACGAGAATAAGCTCACGAACGCCCTTCTCGACAAGACTTTCCGCCTGCCTGACAAGATACTCCATCGGATAGCTTCTGTAATTTCCGCGCACTTTAGGAATAATGCAGTATGTACAGTGCTTATCACACCCCTCTGCAATTTTCAGATACTCATAATATCCGCCGGTGGTTATTATTCTCTCAGTATCGGTACGCACAAGCCTGTCAGCACTGTCAATACAGTTGTAGCCCTTGCCCTCAAGCACAGCCAAAATCACATCGGCAATCTTATCATATGATGACGTTCCCAGAAAAGCGTCAACCTCCGGAATTTCCTTCGTTATCTCGTCCTGATAGCGGTGTGCGAGGCACCCTGATACAATCAACGCCTTGCATGCACCATCTTTTTTGTGCTCCGCCATCTCAAGTATAGTGTTAATGCTCTCCTGTTTCGCGTCATGGATAAAACAGCATGTATTAACAGCTATGACATCAGCCTCAAATTCGTCATCAGTAAATTCAAACCCCTTATTTCTCAAAATACCGAGCATACTCTCGGTGTCAACAAGATTTTTATCACACCCCAGCGACACAAACATAATTTTCATAACAGAAAAATTTATCCTTTCAACGTATGTCTATACATATATTTTTATAACACAAATCTAATCAAGCCATGCATTAATATCAACATTTCCGCTGATACCGCCTATATTGCCGCTGCTTGTAAACTGCCACATATTAAATCTCTTATCATACGTGCACTCGCTGTTGTACTGCGCAACCCACACACGGCAGTAGGACACAATATCGTTTGCATAGATATAATTGTTTAACCAGTTTTTATTCGCATATACCATAGGAGTATACCCTGCGTTCTTCACTGTCTGCGCAAATGCGTTTATTACTGCCGTTCTGTCTGACACCGAAATCTGGTCTCCTCTTCCCTGTCCGTTGGCACCTCCGGCTGCCTCAACATCAATTACAAGCGGCAGCGTTACATTGTAGCTTCTGCACTTCTCTATTATAAAGCTCGCTTCCTCTACAGCTTCTTGAGTATTTACCGCCTGTGTGACTATGTAAGCTCCGACCTGTATTCCGGCAGCCGTCGCCTCTCGCATGTTCTTGTCAAACATGCTGTCGAGTACAAGCGCGCCTGT